>NZ_CZVS01000001.1:0-49967 GCF_001535985.1 Candidatus Kryptonium thompsonii
CCTTGATTAATTCTTTCTGCAATTCTTTGCTTCTCAGAATGCTTTTCAAACGCTCAATTAATTTTATCGTTTCTTTATATTCACTCTCAACTTTGCTTCTCTCAAGCCCTGTCAACCTCTGCAAACGCATGTCAAGTATTGCTTTCGCTTGAATCTCCGTAAGTTTAAATCTTTTCATCAAGTTTACCTTCGCAGTATCTGGATCTTTTGACTTCTTTATCAGTTCAACAATTTCATCGATGTTATCAAGTGCGATCTTGTATCCCTCAAGTATATGCGCTCTCCTTTCAGCGTCTTCAAGTTCAAACTTCGTTCTCCTAACAATCACATCAAGTCTAAAATTGATAAACTCCATCATCATATCCTTCAAATTCAAAATCTTCGGCACACCGTTTACAAGCGCAAGCATTATCACGCCAAATGTTGATTGAAGGTTCGTGTGCTTGTAAAGATTATTCAAAACAACTTCAGGCTGTGCATCACGCCTTAACTCAATGACAATCCTCATCCCATCTTTATCCGATTCATCTCTTATGTCCGATATATCTTCTATCTTTTTGTTCTGCACAAGCTCAGCAATTTTCTCAATCAGTGAAGATTTATTAACCTGATATGGGATTTCAGTTATAACGATCCTTGAACGCCCTTTATAATTTTCAATGCTTGCCTTCGCACGAACAACGATTCTTCCTCTGCCAGTTGTATAAGCTTCCTTGATTCCTGAAAAACCAACAATTACTCCACCAGTTGGAAAATCAGGACCCTTTACATACTTCATCAACTTTTCAACAGGAAGGTTGGGATCCTTAAGAAGCGCTATTAATCCATCAACTATCTCGTTAAGATTATGCGGCGGGATATTTGTAGCCATTCCAACAGCAATACCGCTTGAACCATTTACAAGTAGATTTGGAAGAACGGTCGGCAGAACCTCAGGTTCCTTCAATGTTTCGTCAAAATTGGGTCGGAAATTAACCGTGTTCTTTTCAATATCTTGGAGCATCTCCTCTGCAATTTCAGATAGCCTGGCTTCTGTGTATCGCATCGCCGCAGGTGAGTCCCCATCTATCGACCCAAAATTACCCTGTCCATCCACAAGGGGATATCTCATTGTAAAGTCTTGTGCAAGGCGAACAAGCGTATCATAAACCGCAGCATCCCCATGCGGATGATACTTTCCAAGCGCCTCTCCAACTATTCTTGCGCATTTTTTATAAGGTCTATTATGCAAAAGTCCAAGTTCATACATCGTGTAAAGAACTCTTCTCTGAACTGGTTTCAAACCATCTCTTACATCAGGCAAAGCTCTTGAAACGATAACTGACATCGCATAGTCAAGATAAGAGTACTTTATCTCCTCCTCAATCTCAACAGGTTGAATTTTTTCCTGAAGCGTTGCCATTTACTTAATTCCAAAATTTTATTTTTGATTACTTCAAAGTTAAATATCAAGGTTTCTGACAAACTTCGCATTCTTCTCTATAAATTCCTTCCTCGGCTCAACATCGCTTCCCATAAGTATTGAGAAAATTCGATCCGCCTCAGCTGCATTCTCAATTGTAACCTGAAGCAAAGTTCTTTTCTCCGGATTCATCGTCGTCTCCCAAAGTTGCTCCGGATTCATTTCACCAAGACCTTTGAAGCGTGTGATGGTAATTTCCCCTGGCTCTTTTTCTTGCTTTAACCTTTCTATTATTTCATCTCTTTCCTCATCGCTATACGCATAGAATTCAAGCTTACCTTTTTTAATCTTATAAAGCGGTGGTTGAGCAATATAGACTCTACCTGCTTCAATTAATTCTCTCATGTATCTATAAAAGAAAGTCAAAAGCAAAGTTCTTATATGGCTCCCGTCAACATCGGCATCGCACATCAATATGATTTTTCCATACCTGACCTTGTCCGGGTTGAAATCTTCATCACCGATGCCTGTCCCAAGAGCTTGAACAATTGCCCTTATTTCTTGATTTTCGAGAATTTTGTGAAGCCGTGCTTTCTCGACATTTAAAATTTTACCCTTTATAGGCAAAATCGCCTGAAATTGTCTATCCCTCGCTTGCTTTGCACTTCCACCCGCAGAATCACCCTCAACAATAAAAATCTCAGTAAGCTCAGGATCATTAATAGAACAATCAGCAAGCTTACCCGGAAGACCGCCCGAATCAAGGGCATTCTTTCTTCTTACAAGTTCCCTTGCTTTACGAGCCGCCTCCCTGGCTTCAGCTGCACGAATACATTTCTCAAGTATCTTCTTCGCTGTCGATGGATTCCTTTCAAGATACTCCATCAAACCATCAGCAACTATTGACTCCACAATGCTTTTAACCTCGCTATTTCCAAGCTTCGTCTTTGTTTGTCCTTCAAACTGCGGTTCGGGAACCTTGACGCTTATTATCGCAGTCAATCCTTCCCTGAAATCGTCACCTGTAAGTTCGATCTTTGACTTCAAAAGGTTGTTCTTCTGAGCGTAAGTGTTGAGCGTCCTCGTCAACGCCGACTTAAAACCACTTACATGCGTTCCTCCCTCAATAGTGTTAATGTCATTAACATATGAAGAATTGTATCCGTATATTCATCCGTGTATTGAATTCCAACATCAACATAAACGCCTTCCTTTTCTCCAGATATATAAATTACATCTTGATGGAGTGGCTTTTTGGTTGAATTAACATACTTAACAAATTGAACTATTCCGCCCTCATAATGATAAACCTCTTTCTGCCCTGTCCTTTTATCCTCAAGCGTAATAGTGACATCTGGATTCAAAAACGCAAGTTCCCTCATCCTTTCGGCAAGTCGTTCGAAATCAAACTTTATATTCTTGAAAATTAATTTATCCGGAAGGAAAGTAACTTTCGTACCCCTTCTTTCCGTCGTTCCAACAACTTCAACTGGTGTGACAGGGATCCCACGCTCATATTTTTGCCTATAAATTTTTCCATCCCTATAAACCTCGGCAACGAGCCATTCAGAAAGAGCATTTACAACCGAGACGCCAACTCCGTGTAATCCGCCTGAAACCTTATAAACCCTCTTATCAAATTTACCTCCAGCATGTAAAACCGTCATCACAACTTCAAGTGCGGATTTCTTCTCCTCCGGATGAATGTCAACAGGAATTCCACGTCCATCATCAAGAACGCTGACCGAGCCATCTTTATTTATCGTAACCTCAATGTTTTTGCAATATCCTGCAAGCGCCTCATCGATGCTATTATCAACAACTTCATACACCAAATGATGTAATCCTCTAACCCCAACATCACCGATGTACATTGCTGGTCTTTTCCTTACCGCCTCAAGACCTTTCAAAACATGAATAGCTTCAGCGGTATAGTCGCTCACATTGCCATTTGATGGCGAAGCATTCGTAATATTCGTTTCTTTCTTTTTCAAATCAGTATCAAGTTTCTTTTTACCATCAACTTTAACTTGCGCCGTTTTTGAATCTTTTGTACCCTTTATTTTCTTCGCTGACTTAGATTTCGGCATTTTTAGAATCATACTTATGTTTTTAAAAAATCAGCCCCAGAATCGATAAAAACAATTTCACGAACAACATCAAGTTTAAGAGAATCGTTTAACTTTTTTATTATTTCACGCCTAAACATAAAAAGGTGATGTTTCCAAGATGGATTTATCACCTTGACATAGAGAACTCCGTTTTCAATTCTATCCGCTTTTGAAACCTTCGCTATATAAGGACCTACAACTTCATTCCACCGCTCAAGCACCATCCCTTCTTTAACCTTGCGTTCAACACCTATGTTTTTCAAAAATTCATCCAACACGGCACCTAATAAAACAGGACCTTTTCTACGCATCGTTCACCGTTCCTAATTTTACAATAAACTTTTTCATCTTAAATTCTCCTTCAATTCCTGATAACACATTAAGATCAGTAGCAGTTATAAAAACCTGACCAACATTACCAACAAATGAAATCAACTTCTTAGCTCTTTCAACATCAAGTTCATCAAACGCATCATCAAGCAGTAAAATAGGTGTTTCAGATTTTTTCTCTTTTAAATAAAAAAATTTCGCCATCGTCAAAGCAACTAAAAATGTTTTCATCTGTCCCTGAGACGCAAACCGTTTTACCTCATGACCGTTAATTTCAAAAACATATTCATCCCTGTGCGGACCAATCAACGTAACGCCTCGCCTTATCTCCTCAGATCTTAACTTTTTAAGCGCCACTTCAAATTTATTTTTTATTACTTCAAAATCATCCTGCACATCAACCTCAACTTGCGTCAGATACTTAATTTCTGCATCCTCACCTGCAGAAAAATTTGAGTAAGCCTTTTTGAAAAAAAGTATAAAGTCATTCATAAATTTAACCTTTCTAAAAGTCACCTTCGCCGCATAATTGATAAATTCTTCATCCCAAACATTAAGAAGATCAAGTCCCTGCTCAAGTTTCACCTCTTCACTTGCTATCGCATTTAAAATTCTATTCCTCTGCTTTAAAACTTTTTTATAGTTAAGAATATCGTCAACATAAACAGAGCTTAATTGGGCTATCGCAAGGTCAAAAAATTTCCGTCTATCCTCGGGGGTTCCCTGGACAACATCTTTGCTCCTGGGGGAGAGGATAACAATTGGAAATTTATGCACAACTATCGCAAACTTTTCTACATTCTCTTTATTTAAAAAAATCCTTTTACCTTGACCGTTCTCAAAATTCACCTTAACAGTCACCTCGTTCCCATTATCAAGCTCAAATGTCCCCAAGACCTCAAAAAACTTTGCATTGAAATTTAAAACATAAGAATCAGAGTTCGCATTAAAACTTTTGGTCAAACAAAGATATGAAATAGCTTCAAGTATGCTCGTCTTACCTTGGGCATTACCGCCGACAAATAAATTCAAGTTTTCAGAGAACTCAAGTTTAGTGTGTATATGATTTCTAAAATTTTTTATCTCTATCGATTTCAAAACCATTTCGAATTTCTTAGGCATTTAATCTCATTGGCATAACGAGCATCAACATCTCCCTGTCCTCCGAATCTTCATACGGCTGAACGATAGCTGCCCTTGTCGGGCTTCCAAATTTAAATAAAACCTTTTCAGAATCAATATGACCAAGAATATCGGTGATAAACTTCGCATTAAAAGCTATTTCCATCGGCTCGGAATTATATGCGCAATCCAACCTCTCTTTAGCAGAACCACCGAAATCAACATCCTCAGCTGAAACCTCAACAAACCCAGAAGGATCAAGTTTGAATTTTATTTGGTTCGTGGTCGAATTCGCAAATATAGAAACGCGCTTAACAGTCGAAAGGAACAAATCACGTTCAACGACGAGTTCCTTATTGTTTTCATATGGGATTACGCTTTCATAATTGGGATATTTTTCATCGATCAACCTTGAAATAATTGTGATCCTTTCAGTTGAAAATTGAATATGCTTTTCATTGATCATAATCTCACAAGTTTCCTCATCTTCAATTGACTTAGCTATTATCTGAAGCGTTTTCGCAGGCACTATAACACCAGAAAAATCTGCTCCCCCCTTCAAATTTACCACACCTCTACGGGCTATCTTAACAAGCCGATATCCATCCGTGGCAACAGCAATAAACTCATCCCCTTTAAACTGAAATAAAACCCCCATCGTCGCCGGGCGAAGTTCCTCCTTAGATGTTGCAAAAACTGTGTTTTCAATTATCTCTTTTAAAACTCCACCTGAAATAACAACCCCAAACCCTGCGGTTTCCCCAATTGACTCTGGTATAGCGGGAAATGAATCCGCAGGTTCAATGCTCATCTTGTATTCTCCGCCCTTGTTTGTAGTAATTAACACCCTGTTTGAATCAAGCGACTCAAACTTTAAAAGTAAACCTTCGGGCAATGCTTTAACAACGCTTGTAAGCTTATCCTCAGGGATCGCTCCAGCCCCGTCTTCCTCGCCATCCACAGGCTCGATCGTCATTCGAACCGATATCTCAAGATCGGTTGCTGTTAAGTAAAGTGCATTACCCTTTAACTCAAATAAAATATCCTGAAGAATGGGCAAGGTCGTTTTTGAAGGAACGACAGCAGATACCTTTGACAGTGCCTCTTTTAACCTGTCACTTGAGATTGAAAAGCGCATCTTACACCTCCAACTTTCCTATTTTAAATTTCAACTGAGTTAATTTACCAAAATATCCAATAAAATTCAAGTGATAAGGAATTTAAAACTGTAGTTTTTACAAAAAATTTTGATTGAAAATCAATAAAAAACAAAGTTTAAGGGCGTTATTAAAGAATTGTTCCAATTAGGGGTTAGCTTGGTCACAGTTTTTAAGCTCGATATTTTGCATTTTATAATTGCAAGGGTTAAATTAGTATACCCTCATTTGAATTTAAAGGTAAGTGGTTTAACCCTTGTTTTACCTGGATTAAAAACAAAATATGGGACTTTTTATGCTTAAATTTTTCGTTCAAAATAATAAATCCAAGCCCAAACGAGCAAGGAGAATTCGCAGGTTCGACAAAAAACTCTTAAATGAAGGAGGGCATAAAATTATTATTTTTCTTTTCAGTTTAACAATGGCAATGAGCTTCCATGGATTTAATTTCCAAGCTAAATCTCCTTCTACTCACCCTCTATATGCTGGCTACGTACAGTCTAATGACGGTTTATCCTCCGAAGAACAAAGCGAAGACCCCTCGTTAAGTCCCTCTAAAAACGCCACATTTATACCTATCCCGGAAACTATAAAAGAATATCTACCCCTGATTAAAAAATATTCAAAAATATACACATTTGACTGGAGATTGATTATAGCTACAATTCAACAAGAGTCAAGCTTTAGACACGACGCCGTAAGCCCGAAAGGTGCCTACGGATTTCTCCAAATTATGCCAGAAACAGGAGAAGAACTTGTTATAAATGTTTCACATATCTATGATTTCAGAACCCCTGAACAAAATATCATTGCCGGGATACACTATTTATGGATACAATTCAACCGATTTTATTCAAAAGGCATGGATTCAACCGAAGGCTTAAAACTTGCCCTTGCCGCATATAACGCTGGACCGGGGCGTGTGCTTGACGCACAACAGATTGCTATCTACCTTGGCGAAGACCCCAATAAGTGGGAAACTATTAAAACCATATTACCTCTGCTCTCGAGCAAGTACTACACACTTCACAAATACATCTGGCCCGCTGGAAGACCCCGGAGTGGATACTTTAACAATTATCAGGAAACTATAAACTATGTTGATAAGATTATGGAGAACTACAACAAATATAAAAAATTGTTCAAATAAGAATGAAGAAAGGGGAGACCAAATTCAAAAGGTCTCCCCGAGGTTTATCAAATATCAAGCACGAACTCGGCTCGCCAAATACCGCTTTCATTTCTAACATTAAATCTATACAAAGTCACAGCCTTCACATCGATCCGTAAAACATGCTTTTCCCTATCTATTTCCTCACCCCAAAATTTTCCCCTAAGATTAGAATCAACAATTTCAACCTCAAATTTCGAAAAGAGCAATCGCTCAGCGTCTTTGAAATAAACAACCTCGCTCAAAAAATCAAAGAGAAGCATCTCAATGGAATCAGAATTTAAAATAATCTCTCTCTCAATTCGGGGTTCAACTGTTTTCGTATCAACCATAACTTCACTTACAGCAAGTGCTGAATCTTTAAACAAATCTTCTATCGTATTAGCCCATACCTCAACCGCAATATCGGCAATTGCCACATCCTCGTTAAATTTAAACGGCATCACCAATGAAACTTTTATTTTAAACAATCATGATGATAAGACCAGCCAGCGCACCTGATGTTGTGCAGACAAAATTAACAAAATCGTTATTAATCCATACCTTCCCATGGATCAAATCTGTGACCTCCCCACAGTGAAATACTTTCTCAGTTATTTTTGAACAAACATTGCATTTATATTGCGCTTGAATCGTCGCACCAAGCAAGCTATCAACAAAACTTCCAATAAACCCAGCGAGAACAACTGACACAAGTTTAAACAAACTCCATTTGATCCAAATGGTTGCACTTAAAAATATGAAAATTGAACCAATTAGACCGCCTAAAGTCCCTTTAAGCGAAACACCACCTGAAACTCCTGGCTCGACAGGTTTTAAATTTGTGATAAGCCGTGGCTTTGAGAGAAACAATGTCCCTATCTCAGTTGCCCATGTATCAAATGTCGCTGCGGAAACAGAAGCAAGATAAACATAATAAAGTAGCTCCCTCGGATAAAAATGATAAATCAAAGCAATTAATCCAGCAACTCCACCGTTTGCCAAAACCTGATAAATATCCCGTGTGCTTGTTTTCTCAAAAATTAAATCAAATTTCTCCCTTCGTTTCCTTCCCATTTTTGAAATTATACTTGACAAAACAAAAAACGCAAGAATTGGAATTGTCCATTTCCACCCACCAACGCTAAAGATTATAACTGCAAGCAAAAAAGTCCCAACCGAACCACTCAAGGATAAAAATTTTAACCTGTACGATACAACGGCAATTAAAACAGCGAGACTGAAAGCTAACAAAGATTGATTTAATTTATCAGCAACCACAAGCAAATGAAGCATAAACGCAGAGCCAAGGGGAATAAATAAATTATCAAATCCATATGATCCAATCCCCTCAACCACTGAAACAAATAAAGCGGTCAACAAAGAGATCAGAATAATTTTTTCAACAGGAAGGTTTAAAACATCGCCCCACCATAATTTCGAATTATCCGTCAAAATTAAAAAAGTCAACACAACAAGGAACGAAGTAATAAACATGGAAAGCGAACCTTGAACAGACTTTCTATCGCCAGTTAAGTTATAAAGTTTTGGATTCTTTACACTTTCGCCCACAATTGCAGCAAAGGCATCCCCAAGCGCAAGGATTAACATTGAAATTGAAATTATAGCAGGATAGCTATTCCAAAAGGCTATAACAAGGATCAAGAAAGCAAGCGGATAATAAACAGTCCCATAAGTTTGCCTCTCAACGGAGTCCATGCCCTTAAAAACTTTAAGCTTCAAACTCAAAAAATTGAGAACAATGAAAAATAAAGCAATTAAAATAACTGGAAGCGAGCTTTTAAAAATAAGCGGTGCTGGAAAAACAAAAACACCAACAGCTATATGAATAACTTTCCTCGTAACCTCAGGATCAAATTGAAAAATTTTCCTTAAAATTTCAGAAACCCCGATAACCCCGAAAATCGCTAGGACAAGCAAAATTGCTTTTATCCATTCCAATTTCAACCCTCCACTTTTATGGGAAAGTTTTATTCAACTTTGAAATTAAATGTTACTACGCCACTTTGTTTAACATTTTCTTTTATCGGGTTGAATCTCCATGTTTGCAATGCTTCAAATGCAGCCCGTTCAAAATCTGGATTCGCCTTTTCAAGTGGGAAAATCCTTTCAATCGTCCCATCTGGAAGGACAACGACTCTAAATCTGACAATGGCGGATTCCTTTACTCCTTGCGGAAATCTTGGCAATTCTCCACCAGTTTTAATCCGATTTACTTTCCCTTCCCATTCAATGTTGTATGAAAGCCTCGGTGAAAATCCAGCCCCAAAGTCTCTTTTTATCTCACCAATCCCTGCTTTCCCTGAACCTGAGACGCCAACTTCTGGTTTTATTCCCTTACCCAAACTCGCATCCTCTCCAATTTTACCAACCCCTAAACCCAAACCTTTGATCTCACCTTCCCTTTCAATCACATCAATTTTTTCAGCAAACTTTTGCAGCAAAATTTCCTCTTCACTCAGAACAAATCTTGATGGCAAATTTATCTTGGGAAGATTTACTGTTCTTACCGCATTTGCTGACTTTCCAAGCCCTTGAAACCCCGACCCTCGGCTCACTCTTTGAACTTGCTCTTCAACGGGTGGAACGAAAACAACTTCAGCAAATTTAACGCTTTCCTTAACTTCAATTGTGATCTTATAAAGCAACATTAAAAGGAAAACCCCAAAACAAATTATCGCCGTATAAAGCAGAGCCCTTATTTGAATTTTTTCATCCATCATTATTTACCTCACCTGTGTTGCAACGACAAACCTTGTCAACCCAACCGACTTTGAAATGTCCATAACATCTATAACTTCCTGAATTGGGACATTTTTATCGGCTCGAAGAACAACGAGTTTATCCGTTTTCCCATCTGAAACCTCTTTCAACTTTGTAGGCAAATCTCCTTTTAAAACTTTTTCTCCAAAGACATAAATCTCGTTCTCGGCGGTCAATGTAATTATAATATGTCTATCACTTATCTGTTCTCTGGTTTCAGAAATGGGCAATTGAATTCTTATCCCAGATTGAGTTATAAAGGAAGATGTTAAAAGGAAAAAAATTAAAAGTTGCAAAATTATATCAGTAAGCGATGCGAATGTAAAAATTGTAAGTGGTTTATTTCTCAGCTCAAACTTCATTTTTCTGACTTGATCTGATTTTTAAATTCTTCTGAGCTTAAAATATCGATAAATTCAGTCGTTGCGATTTCAATTTCGTGGACAAGGCGATTTATTTTCGTGACGAAATAGTTGTAAAACCCATAGGCAGGTATGCCAACAATCAAGCCATAAGCAGTTGTAAGAAGTGCCTCCCATATCCCACCAGCAAGGTCAGAAGGAGATACGATTCCTCCAAGTGCTTGAATTGTCATAAATGCGTTTATCATCCCTGTAACTGTTCCAAGAAATCCAAGCAGTGGCGCAACCCCAGCGATAGTCGCAAGAATGCTTAGTCTTTTCTCAAGATTAAAAACTTCGCTTCTTCCAGCCATTTCGATCGCTTCACGAACTTTATCATCTCCAAAACCATGCTTCAGCAACCCTTGCTTAAATATCCTCGAAATTGGGGTATTATGAGAATTGCAATAATCTATAATTTCAGGAATGTTGGCGGATTTAACGAGCCCTTTAATGCTGACGATAAACTCCTTAACATTTGCCTTTGCCCTTTTGATGACCAGAAACTTTTCAATTATGACATAGATCATAATAACAAGCGTGATTGAAATCAAATGCATTATCAATCCACCTTTGAGATAAAGATCAAGAACTCTCATAGCTCTCGCCTTTTTGTTTAAATTTTGCCTTCGTTGTTTAGAACTTTTTTAACTTCTGTCTCTTGTGTAATTTTAATCTCTTTATCTGACTTTACAAAATTTTTCATTGTGATAATTTCATATCTGTCAATCTCGTCAAAAATTTGGTTTTGGGGCGAATCAACTCTATCAAGCTTAACACAATGTAATCTTCCAATTTCGTTACAAACAAAACAATGCTTTTTCCCTTTCTCAACGATAAGCTGACTCACCACTCTAAAATAATCCTTGAAATTTCTCTCGCCAGCAACAAAATCAATTAGATTCATATCTTTTTTAGTTGCAACTATATAGGAAAATTTAAGTGTCTTGCGATAATTCTTTGCAACAAGGTCAATTTGTCTTATAAATTCAGGGCGTTTCCACTCAACTTCCGTATGGCACCAATCTTTATCTGTTTCAAGTGCTGGGCAATTTGAATTTCTCAAACACGGTGAGTAAATATAAAAGCCTTGCTTTATCATTTTATCCCTGAAGTCGAGAAGATCACGGGATGTTATCATTAAAGCTGGCTCAATTAAAATTACAAAGCCATCATCTTTTATCCCAGAGTTTATAAGGCGAAGCAGTTTATTTCTTTTTTCATACACGACCTCATTCAGGGTATTTGCAACCGTTATCAAATCAAACCTTTTATCAAACATTTCAAAAGCATGTTCAATATCAAAAATTGCTGGTTCAACTTCCACCTTTATCGTTTCCGAGTAGTGATTTCTAAGTTCATTCAAAAAGAACTCAAGATTCTCCTGAAATTTCCTGATGTTTTGCTCAACTTTATCAAGAGCAACAAATTTAACTTCGGTATTTCTAAAGTATCTAATATTCTCATGCATCCAGATTATCGTCCCCATTACAACCGTTCCAAGCCCTGTACCGATATCAAGTATTTCAAGCTTTTTCTTCCCTCTGAAAAATCCGGAATGAGAAATTTCATTTAAAGGCACATAAACTTTTAAAAGGTTTGTAGTTGTAAAATAAACAAGATAACCTTTTTGAACCTCCCCATTGCTTAAATAATCATAAAAAACAAATTCCTTCCGAAGGTTCTTGCGGGTAAAGTATTCGGACATCGCAGCAACTATTTCCGCAACCTTCTTCAGCTGGCGCGGTGAGTTTAAATTTACATTCGAAACCTTAGAGAGAAAACTTTCATAAAATTTTGGTATCTCAAGCACGGCGCGATCACAACTTAAGCAATAACTTTTTGTGATAGCTCATCGAGCTTTTGAAGAACTTCATCAGTGTGTCCATCAACTTTAACTTTTCTAAATATATGAGCGATTCTGCCGTTCTCATCAATTATAAATGTAGTTCTTTCCGTCCCCATAAATTTTTTACCATAAAGACTTCTCTCCTTCCATACTCCATACTTTTCAAGCACTTTATGCTTTTCATCGCTTAAAAGCGGAAAGTTAAGATTATATTTTTCTTTAAACTTTTTATGTGATTCAACGCTATCAGCACTTATACCAATCACAACAGCACCCTTTTGAAGAATCCGATCTATGTTATCTCTAAAAGAGCAAGCTTCCTTAGTGCAACCCGGCGTATCATCCTTTGGATAAAAATAAAGAACAACCTTTTTACCACGGAAATCTTTCAAGGAAACTTTTTCACCCGTGTCGGATGGAAGTGTAAAATCCGGAGCCTTCTGCCCAACTTTCAACTCTATTGCCTTTGCGGCTTTATTCCCAGTTTTAGCTGTCTTTGTTGCTTTCGTTTTTTTAGCCATATTCCCTCCATTTTATGTTTTTATGAACAAACAAATAAAAAAATCAGCGGAGAGGGAGGGATTCGAACCCTCGGTACCGCTTTTGGCGGTACAACCGCTTAGCAGGCGGCTCCCTTCGGCCTCTCGGGCACCTCTCCATTTTTTGTTAATATACTAAATAAATCCTTTGAAGTCAAACCAAAAGCAAAGTGATTAAAAACACACGCAACTTTGATTTTTAACTATGTCTTACTACATTTAACTTGAAAAATTAAAACTTCCATACTAAATGAACATAAACGGCAAATTCCCCCGAAAATTAACTGAGCATGAAATAGATTGGATACTTTGGATGTTACCAGAGAGCAAACCTGGTTATAGAGCTTATCGTGAAATGATAAAAGAGATGATGGTTATAGGTTACGGAAAATTTGAACCTGATAACCTGATCCTTGGGCAACCGGATGATAAACCAAATGAAGAAACATTTTTCATGCCCATTGTTTCGCTTGGACAAATTGAAACTGAAAAAGCCAAAATTCAAATCTTGATACATAAGCCATACAACAATCAAATCCAAATTGATATTGTAAACTTGCTTGGGGATTTCATTCCTGGTGAATTAAGAGAGATAAAAAGATGGTCTTACGCTTATTGGAACCCCGGCGAAAAATCACCCGCAACAGGACAACCAGTTCGTGAAGTTAAAATTTTCTCAAAAACCGAGCACAATTTAATTCTTGTGATAGCTCCATTTGATAAAAAAATATGGCTACATGAAATAACGACCGGAATAAACTATATCATCCCTGTCACAAATTTCTTCAACGAGCTTTTGAGACAAAGGAAAGAGCTTCTTGATCGAACCGCTCCTTTAAATACTAACTTTATATTTGAAAACATCAATAAATTTTCAGATGCGGATATAAATAATGCATTCGTAAATTATAGCAAACTCTTCGCCAAAGTTGATACTAGTTCCTACGATGAGATAAAGGAGAAAAAAGGCTTCATTCAATTTTTAAAGCGAAAATTTAGAAAATAAAGCGCCACAATGTTATGGAAAAAGAGCAAGTTGTAGCGGAAAAAAATGTAATTGAAATTGGAAAACGAGTTATAAGAATTGAGTCTTCTGCAGTTGCTGAACTTGAGAAAAGAATTGATGAAAACTTTGCGAAAGTTGTGGATTTAATTTTAAACTCAAGTGGGAGAGTTATAATAACTGGCGTTGGAAAATCAGGGATCATCGCAAGAAAAATTGTTGCTACCTTAAATTCAACAGGTACACCAGCGCTTTATCTTCACCCGGTAGATGCACTTCACGGCGACCTTGGCGTTGTGAGAAAAGAAGATGTTGTAATATGTATTTCAAAAAGTGGGAATACGATTGAAGTTCTTCAATTAATCCCAATTTTTAAACGGATCGGCGTCCCAATCATCTCCATGGTTGGAAATATGAATTCGCAACTTGCTCGACTTTCTGATTATATCTTAAATGTTTCAGTCAAAGAAGAAGCTTGCCCATATAACCTTGCGCCGACTGCTTCAACAACTGCTACGCTCGCAATGGGTGATGCCCTTGCCATCGCACTTTTAGAAAAAAGAAACTTCACAAAGGAAAATTTCGCCCTTTTCCATCCGGGAGGAATTCTCGGCAAAAGATTACTTCTAAAAGTTGAAGAACTTATGGTATCTGGGAAAGAAGTGCCAATTGTAAATACAACTACACCGATGAAGGAAACAATCATCGAGATGACATCAAAACGACTTGGAGCAACATGTGTAATTGATGAAGATGGAAAACTTGTTGGCATAATAACTGATGGCGACCTTAGAAGATTGCTTCAACGCACTGAAAATGTCTTTGCCTTGACAGCTGGAGAAGTCATGACGAAAAATCCAAAGGTGATTAAAAAAGACGCACTTGCAGTAACCGCACTTCAACAAATGGAGACATATAACATAACCCAACTTGTAGTGATCGATGACGATAAAAAACCGATCGGAATGATACACATTCACGACCTTGTAAAAGCTGGATTAAGTTCATCAGAAACGGACAACGAAACAAGAAATGACGATTAAAATTTTAATATTCCTTGCATCGGTTTTGTTATTTTCTTCTTGCGAGGAAAAAGTAAAACCTTCAATTATTCAACTACCCCGTGAACAAATCCCAGCCCAGGAATCATGGAATGCGACGATAACTTTCAGTGATTCGGGCAGGATAAGAGCAATTTTGAAAGCAAATCACATCATGGTCTTTCAAGAACAAGAAGTTACAATCTTAAATCAAGGTTTCAGGGTTGATTTTTATAATGAAGCTGGCGAGCACACATCTTTTCTTATCGCCGACAGCGGACGAGTTATAGAAAAAAATAAAAATCTTGAGGCATACGGAAACATAATAGCGGTTTCAAACGAGGGAACGAAGGTTGAAACAAGCAGACTGTTTTGGGATAATGAGCGAGGTAAAGTAAGATCCGATGCATTTGTAAAAGTAACTTCACCAAATGAAATACTTCAAGGTTATGGGTTTGAAGCAGACCAAGATTTGAAAAATTATGTTGTCTATAGAGTAAGTGGTCAAGCCAAAGTGGAAGAGAAAAAATAAATGTTTATGAACGCATTCTTGCAATTTTTAAAATACAGAACGATATTTCTTTTGCTCAATCTTTTCTCAATCGCTCAAATGCTTTCACAACAATCCAAGCTCATCCAGCTCATTCATGCCGACAGCTTGGTCGGAAGAAAATACGACTCAAAAACAGTAAGAGAACTAATAGGTAATGTCCAACTAAAACATGAAAACATATATGTTTGGTGCGATAGGGCAATCCAATATGTTGATGAAAACAGAATTGAAGCTTACGGAAACTTAAAGGTTAAACAAGATACACTCTTACTTGAAGCGGATCAAGGAGTTTATCTCGGCGATAAAAAAATTGCGATATGCGAAGGAAATGTAAAATTAACCGATGGAAGAACAAGCCTTGAAGCTAAATATGGAAACTACGACACTCAGAAAAAACTTGCCATTTTTAAATCAAATGTAAAACTTGTTGATTCAACCACGATAATAACATCAGATGAACTTTTTTACTATCGCACAGATAAAAAATCAATTGCAGTTGGAAATGTTGCCATCAAAAATCTTGAAAACAACATTACAATCTATGGGGGCTACTTCGAGAACTACGATAGCGCAAAATATAGCGTTATAAAAACTAATCCAAAGCTTGTTCAAATTGATACTTCTTCTGATGGAAAAGTCGATACATTGATAGTTATCGGAAAATTTATGGAAGCATTCAGAGACACAAGTGTAAGTATGTTTTCAGCAACAGATAGCGTTGTGATAGTTCGAGGTGATCTCTCTGCAGTTTGTGGCGATGTCTTTTACTACGATAAAAAAGATTTAATAATCCTGTGGCGAAACCCAATTGTGTGGTATGAGAACAGCCAAATTTCTGGTGATTCAATTGTGGTTAAATTAATCGATCGGAAAATTGATGAGGTTTTTATCTATGGTTCTGCTTTCGCCATTGATCCAGCTGATTCCGCCTATCCGGAAAGATTTAATCAATTAAAGGGGAAAACAATGCGAATTAAGTTCAAGGAAAATAAAATTGACGAGGTTTATGTTGAAAAAAACGCAGTGAGTTTGTATTATATTTTTGAAACTGGTGAAACAGGTGAAAAAAAGCCAAATGGAGTTAACCATGTGAGCGGAGATAGCGTATGGATTAAGTTTAAAGATGGAAAAATGCAAAGGATAAAAATTGTCGGCGGAATTGAAGGGGTTTACTATCCTGAGGAGCTTATTGCTGGCAAGGAATCGAGTTTTAACCTTGAAGGTTTCAACTATGTAAAAAGAAAGCCGAAGAAAAATGCTAAGCTTGAAATCGTTTGGGCTAAATAAAAAAGACGAAGAAAAAACAAGCTCAAACAATAGTATTTTAAGGGCGGACTCTCTCTACAAGCGATACAAGAAAAGGTATGTCGTCCGCAATGTCAGTATAGAAGTAAAGCAAGGCGAAGTTGTTGGGCTTCTCGGACCGAACGGCGCTGGGAAAACGACAACTTTTTACATGATCGTCGGGATGATAAAACCAAATTCTGGCAAAGTTTTTATTGATGATGTTGAGATAACGAAAATGCCGATGTATAAAAGGGCACGTCTAGGGATAAGCTACCTACCACAAGAAGCAAGCATATTTAGAAAGCTGACCGTTGAAGAGAACATCATGGCTGTTCTCCAAGTGATGGATTTAACCCCCCAACAGAGAAAAGAAAAGCTTGAAATGTTACTTGAGGACTTTGGCATCGCACACATAAGGAAAAGCAAGGGATATATGTTGAGCGGTGGCGAAAGAAGAAGAACAGAAATTGCCAGGGCACTTGCAACGGATCCAAAATTTATACTCCTTGATGAACCATTTGCTGGGATTGATCCTATAGCAGTTGAAGATTTGATGAACATAGTGGCAAATTTAAAAAATAGAAATATCGGCGTTTTAATAACTGATCACAATGTCCATGAAACACTTTCAATTACGGATAGAGCTTACCTTTTATTTGAAGGACAAATTTTAAAAGAAGGAACATCAGAATTTCTCGCAAACGATCCCGAAGCAAGAAAATTGTATCTCGGGGAAAAATTCAGACTTGATAGATACTAAACATCGAGCACGCTTTCAATTATACCACCGCCAACAACAACATCACCATCGTAGAATACAACTGACTGTCCAGGGGTAATTGCACGTTTTGGTTTTTCAAACTTAACAAGTATTTTTCCGCCCTCATAATTTTCAAGTATCGCTGGGCTTCCTTCGTCAGAGTACCTTATCTTTGCCGTAACCCTCATCCCATCTTCAATTTTGTCAACTGAGATTAAATTAACATTTCCAGCTATCAAAGCATTATGATAAAGTTTTTCCTCGCTCCCAACCTCAATTATATTTCTCTCGGGATCAATGCCGATCACATAAACGGGATAGCCAAGAGCAACGCCCAAACCCTTTCTCTGCCCAATTGTATAAAAAGGATATCCTCGGTGTTTCCCAATAACCTTGCCATTCATAACTATATCACCACCTTTAACTTTCTCAGCAAGTCCCTCGACATTTTCTTCAAGAAACTTTGTATAATCATTTTCTGGAACAAAACAAATCTCAAAACTTTCAGGTTTATTTGCAGTTTTTAACCCGTACTTTTTAGCAAGCTCCCTTACTTCCTGCTTTGTCAATTCTCCAAGTGGAAAAATCGTCCTACTCAAACTTTCCTGCGTCAAACCCCACAAGGCGTATGATTGATCTTTTGACGCATCAACACCACGCATAAGGATATATCTACCGCTCTTTTCATCAAACCTTATTCTCGCATAATGACCCGTTGCAATGTAGTCAGCCCCAAGTGAGAGTGCTTTTCTTATCAAAGCTTCCCACTTTATCTTTCGATTACAAATCACACATGGATTTGGTGTTTTCCCCTCAAGATACTCTTTGATAAAATAATTTATCACCTCACGATAAAACTCCTTCGTAAAATCGATTACATAATGCGGGAACCCAAGCTTTGCCGCAACAATTCGAGCGTCATTAATTCCCTCAAGCGAGCAACAACTATGTTCATTTTGAACGCCGATATCCTCGTAATTGTATGTCTTTATCGTTATGCCTATTAAATTATAACCCTGCTCCTTTAAAATCCCAGCAGCAACTGATGAATCAACTCCTCCGCTCATCGCTACAACAACTGTTTTCTCCTTTGAATTTCTCATCTATTTTAAAACAAAGTTTGTTTTCTTCTCATATAAAATTAAACTTATTTTCGCCTTAAAAAATTTCTAAAATCACCTTTAAAAATAACATCCGACAACTCAGAAATTAAAAGACCTGCAAGCATCAGAATAGAACCAAATACAGCAAGAGGTGAAAGTTTTTCACTTAAAAATATCCACGCTATAATCCCAGCAAAAACTGGTTCCATTGTAAAAATGACAGCTGCGCGAGTTGGGGTTGTAAATTTTTGATACGCTGTTTGGACATAAGTTGCAAATACAGTGGCGAGCAAAGAAGTATAAATCAAAGCGAAAAACAAACCTGTTGTTAAATTTATCTTCGGTTCTTCAAAAATAAATGCAATCAAAAACGAAGAAACCGAAGTTAAAGCAAGTTGAACCAAAACAAGAATATGGGTTGGATGTTGCCTTGAATATATATCAATATAAACAATGTAAAGAGCAAACATCACCGCACAAAGAAGCGTCAGAAAATCTCCAATTGTAAAATTTTTCCCAAGTGAATAAACAAAACTTTCGATCGAATCATCCTTTGAAGTAAGCAACAAAAGACCTAAGGTAACAAGCGAAATTCCAATTAAGTTTCCCGGCTTCGGTGGCTTGCGTTCAATTATAGACTGAGCTATGGGGGTAAAAATTACAAGCATACCAGTTATAAAGGCAGACTTTGAAGCTGTCGTGTATTTCAACCCGACGGTTTGAAATGCGAAACCAGCAAATAAAAAGAAAGCAACAATTAAAGCATGCTTAAAAGCAAGAGAATTAAAATGCTTAAAAGAATTGTGAAAAAAGAAGATATATAAAACCGCTGAAATCCCAAATCTCACCCCAAGAAAAATTAAAGGCGAGACATCATCAAGTGCTTTTTTAACTATACTAAATGTCCCACTCCAAATAAATGTGATTAGCAAGAGAAGTAATTCGGCCTTGTATTGCTGCTTCATCTATAGATAAAGTAAAATTATTTCTGTTTAATTTGATTGTAAATCAAAATTATTGTCGCGACGGTTGACGCAACCGCACCTACCGTTGAAATTATATCTTTCGTGAGATTCCAATAATAAATTGATTCTCTTACTATCTTCTTTGGAACAAATATAAAATCACCCGGTTCAATTTCAGTACTTCCCGCATCATACCAAAGATACGTCTTTCTCTTTATAACTTTCACATCACCTTTTCTAGCAAGCTGAGAAAACCCCCCAGCCTTCAAAATATAATACTTGTAATTCTTTCCAGCTTCATAAGGTACAAACCCAGGATTGCTCACTTGACCGAAAACATAAACCATCGATGGTTGCTTCCGAGGCACAAATATAAAATCACCATCCTGAAGTTCCAAATCCAAATTTTTATTTATCACCTCCTTAATGTTAATCGATACAAATTTTACAGAATCTAAAAGCCCAACCTCCTGAGCAAAATTTATAGAATCCTCTTTTGAAAGCGAGAAGTTCTTAAGAAGAAAATAGCTGAAAATGAACTCTCGCTGTGGATCAAATTGTACTCCACCCCTTATTATATAAGCATTATCTAAATCGGAAGAAACAGATAAACCAGCCTTGCTAATTACCTCGCTTAACATTGTTCCATTTCTTGAAATCGGGTATGTTCCAGGGTATTTAACTTCACCTGCGATCGTAACGGTATAATTCTGTTTCAATGTTCTCTTTTCGGGGATGAAAATTCTATCGTTGTTTTCAAGTGTTAAATCACTTGTCTCACCGTTCAAAATTTTTCTCAAATTTATATTTAACTTTTCCTTTAGTTTCCCCTCTTCATCAAGCCGTATAATTTCAACGTTTTCAAGGTCGGCACTCTCAATTGTCCCCCCAGCTATTTCAACGATGTCAGTAAGCTTGTCACCTTGGACAAATTCATAAGCCCCTGGCTTATTCACAGCGCCGTATATTGCAACAAATGAGGACAAATCGCGACGCTGTACAACAATCCAATCACCCTCAAGAAGATATGGGTTATATTTATCATCTCCAGTTGCAAAGTATTTCCGCAAATCAACATTTATTACTTTCCCGTTCCTTTTTAATAAAATTTTTCTAAAGTTAACGCTATCAATCATTGTTGCTTTCCTCATCAATTGAAATGAATCTATCGGCAAAAAAGCAAGCCCAAGCACCGTCGAAACTCTATCAACAGATCGAACTTTGTATTTACCTTCATTTAAAACATATCCGGTTACAGTGACATTAAACGAGCGAGGGACTATAAGGGTTGCTGTAATTTCACTGGCTATATACTTTGATTTTATCTTCTGAATTATATTCCTTTTTGCCTCGGAAAGCGTAAGACCAGAAACTTTTACCTCGCCAACAGTTGGAATTATTGCTGTACCCTCAGTGGTTATCTGAACGGTAAAATTCAACGGGGGTGCGCTCCATATATTGACACTTAAGATATCGCCTGGTCCAACAATGTAAGTTTCAGGGTCGATTGGCTTTTCAAGTGCAAGAAGGGATGGGTCCAACACTGGATACTGAAAAGTTTGAGCTTGTTTAAGCAAATCGTCAAACTTTATCCCAAGTTCCTTCGTTGGAGCTTCAGATTTTATCTCCGGAATTTGCGAAAAGAGGTTAACATAGAAGACAAAGATTAGAATAAAAAACTTTTTCATAATAAAAGTCAATTTTTGTTTTCATTGCGGTTCATCCCAGCACCGAGCCTGACTATCTTTGCCGTGCTGTTTTCAATACCTTTTGTAGCATTTCTTGTGTCAATTATAACCTTTGAATTTCTAACTATAAACTCAAAATCGTAAATGCTGTGATCGGTCGTGATCACAACTATATCAAACTTTTGTAATTTCCTTTCATTCAGCTCAATTGATTCAAATTTTTTTGAGTTTACCCAAATCTCGGGAACATAAGGATCGTTGTAAAATATATTTATCGCACCTTCCCTCATAAGAAGTTCCATGATTTTAATAGCAGGGGAAAGTCGCGTATCATTGACATTTCTTTTGAAAGCAACCCCAAGAAAAAGTATGTTTGCATCTTTCAGTGTTTTTGGCAAATAACTTAACTCTCTCAAAATTAAATTTACGATATAAAATGGCATCGACTCGTTTGTTTCAGCTGCAAGTTCAATAAAATTAGTGTGGAAGTCATACGCTTTTGCAAACCACGAAAGATAATATGGATCAACCAAAATGCAATGTCCACCAATCCCTGGACCTGGATAAAAAGGCATGAAACCAAAAGGCTTCGTCGACGCTGCTTCGATAACCTCCCAAATATCAATATTACCTATCCTATCGCACAGCTGAGCTAGCTCATTGACAAGAGCTATGTTAACACTTCTAAATATATTTTCAAGAAGTTTAGCCATTTCCGCAACACGTGGCGATGAAACCAGATGCACATTCTTTGAGATTTGCTTTATAACTATCTCAGCCATACGGGCACATTCAGGCGTAACGCCACCAACGATCACAGGAGTATTTGAAAGATTCCATTCTTTGTTTCCGGGGTCAATTCTCTCGGGTGAAAAGGCAAGAAAAAAATCCTTCCCAACCCTTAAGCCAGTTTTTTCAAGAATGGGAAGGACATAATTTTCAGTTGTCGTTGGAAAGGTCGTACTCTTCAAAATTATAAGCTGCCCATGTCTTAACTTTTTGGCAATGTTTTCAACCGCATCCAGGATATGTGAAATGTTAGGTTCTTTATTTTCGTTGAAAGGTGTTGGAACACAGATGAAAATAACATCAAGTATATCAACAGCGGAATAATCGCTTACAGCCGAAAGTCTACCTGACTTAACAAGTTTTTTCACCTTCTCCGAATCAACATCAAGAATGTAATTTTCCCCTCTGTTCAACTTCTCAACTTTACTTTTATCAATATCAATGCCAATCGTTGTGAAACCCTTTGAAGCATATTCAACTGCAAGCGGAAGTCCCACATACCCAAGCCCAACGACGCCAATTTTTGCCTTTTTCTTGATTATCTTTTCCTCTAATTGCATCAAACGGTTAATTCAAAATTAATTTTTCAACCTTTCTTCATACCAAACCTGATAATACTTTTGATACTCACCCGAAATTATCCTCCGCCACCAGTTTTCATTTTGAATATACCAGTTTATAGTTTCTGTGATGGCTTCCTCAAAAGTGTAAACTGGTTCCCAACCAAGTTCATTTTTAATCTTCGTCCAATCCATCGCATATCTTCTATCGTGTCCAGGTCTATCTTTTACAAATTTTATCAACGATTCCGGCTTTCCAAGTTTTTTCAAAATTAATTTTACAATATCAATGTTCTGCCATTCATTGCTTGCACCGATGTTGTAAATCTCCCCAGGCTTACCTTTCTGAATCACAAAATCAATCGCACGACAATGATCAAGAACATAAATCCAATCCCGAACATTTTTTCCATCCCCATAAACGGGCAATGGCTTGTCGTTCAAGGCATTTATTATCATCAAAGGTATGAGTTTCTCTGGAAATTGATATGGTCCAAAATTATTTGAACATCTCGTTATGATAACAGGGACATCAAATGTTTTAAAGTAAGCTCTACACAAAAGGTCAGCGCTTGCTTTGCTTGCTGCATAAGGCGAGTTCGGCAAAAGTGGCATATCCTCAGTAAATTTTCCAACCGAGCCAAGCGAACCATATACTTCATCTGTTGAGATTTGTATAAACTTTTCAATCCCAAATTTCTTCGTCACCTCAAGCAAAACTTGAGTCCCAAGAACATTTGTCCTTATAAAAATTTCCGGACCAAGTATGCTTCTATCAACATGTGATTCAGCGGCGAAATTCACGATTACATCAATATCAAACTCTTGAACCACATATTCAACAAGTTCTTGATTGCAGATATCACCCCTTACAAAATGATAATTCGGATTATTTTCTACATCCTTCAAATTTTCAAGGTTACCCGCATAGGTGAGCTTGTCGAAATTTATAACTTTAACCCCCGGATAATTCTGAAGCATGTACCTGACAAAATTACTTCCAATAAACCCAGCGCCTCCCGTCACCAAAATACTTTGCATTTAAAAAACTCCCTTTTTAATTTGAATTTGACTCTACTTAACCCCCACCTAATGAAAATGGTGGAGGTGAAAATGCCAGAAATAAATCTATGAAAATGCGCTTAAAAAATCAATTGAACAACCTGTAAGCATTAAAACAAGCCCAGCACAGACAAAGGTATATAACAACTTTTCATAAGCTATGCGCTTTGCAATTTATGCCTTATTACTATTTGCAGGATTATGTTTTGCACAAATTCAAAGTGTTGAATTTGAAATTTCAAAAGGCGATTCAATAGTTAACCTTCCGCACCGTTTTATTATTCCACAAAGCGAAATTTTAAAAATCGACACGCTTGTTCTTCTTCCGGGAATCCATTATCAAATCAATTATAATCTTGGGAAAGTTTATCTCCATAACTCAGTCATCTCAAAAATTGACTCATCGAGATTTAAATTCAAAGCAGTTTACAGAACCCTGCCAATTGATACGATATTCTTTAAATATAGAAGAAGCGAACTCACAGAAATTGACAAACCAATAGAAAAAATTCTAAAAGTTGAAAAAAACATTGAAGAACACAGTTCATTTGCTGGAAATATACAAAAAAACGGAAGCATTGTTCGTGGTTTTACGCTTGGGAGCAATCGAGACCCCACGCTTCAATCTGGCTTTAATCTCCAGCTATCAGGAAACTTGACAAGAGATATAGAAATCACGGCTTCATTGACGGATGAAAATATACCAATTCAACCTGAAGGAAACACACAAACACTTCAAGAAATTGATAAAATTTTCATCAGAGTAAAGTCAAAAAACTTATTTGCGACTTTTGGGGACTATGACATTGGCTATCAACTTAGTGATGAACAAAATCTATATTTTTCAGAAACCCCCGAATTTGCTAACATAAGAAGAAGGCTGCAAGGTGGAAAGTTTCAAGCAAATTATGAAACTGATTTTGCAAAAACTAAAAATACAATTGCCATTGCTTCATCTCGTGGCAAGTTTGCAACAAATTATTTTAACGGAATTGATGGCGTTCAAGGTCCCTATAGATTGACTGGGCAAAATGGTGAAAGAGATATAATTGTAATTGCAGGAACCGAAAAGGTTTACATCGATGGTGAGTTAATGACGCGGGGTGAAAGCAATGATTATGTAATTGATTATTCAACCGCTGAAATAACATTTACTTCAAATCGTTTGATAACATCCGCGTCAAGAATAACAGTTGACTTTCAATATACTGACAGAAAATATGCAAGAAACTTTTTTGGTTTTGTCTCGGATAATTTTCTTTTCAATGACAGGTTAAATTTGTCTTTTTCGTACTTCTATGATTCAGACAATAAAAACGCTCCAATTGATTTCGTCCTCGCACAATCGGATATTGAAATTTTAAAAAACAGTGGTGATAATTCATTAAAGGCGGTTAAAAGTGGGATAATTTATGTTGGATTTGATTCAATCAAAGGAATTGGGAAGGGACAGTACGTTAAGAAAGATACAATGATCGATTCAGAAAGATACGAAATCTTTGTATATGCCCCGGGGGATAAAAATGCTCTTTACTCTGTGAGTTTTTCTTATGTCGGCGTTGGAAAGGGAGACTATGCGCGCCGTGGAATCGGAAAATATGAATTTATTGGAAAAGGCAAGGGTGAGTACCTTCCTGTGATCTTTTTACCAATGCCACAATCGTCGCAAATTTTTGACATCAGGGCAAAGTATAAAACAGAAAACTTCAATTTCTTCGTCGAATCAGGCTTTAGCAATTTTGATAAAAATCAGTTTTCTTCAATAGATAATGAAGATAACAAAGGTTTTGCTTTAAAATATGGGTTCAACTATTCAAGTGGAAAAATTTTTGAGAAAGGTTTAAGAAAAATTGACTTCAACATTTATCAAAGACATAGAAATAAAAACTTCACCAGCCTTGATCGATTTAATGTGATCGAATTCAATAGAAAATGGAACCTCGGTCCCGAAACCTCACAATTTGATGAAATCATCCTTGAGTCTTCTTTGCAAGCCGAACTTTTTGAAAAAAGTTTTGTGAATTTCGGTTATGGATCTTTAAAAAATGAAAACATATTTAGAACGAACAGAGGTGTGGTTAGCCTGACGATCAATGAGGTAAACTTTCCTGAAATTAACAACACATTTGAAATTTTATTATCAAAATCAGACACGTTCAAATCAAAATGGATAAGAAATAAAGGCTCGGGTAAATATAAAATTGGACCCTTTCTACCATTTATAAACTATGAAATGGAGTCCAAGGAAAATTTAGAAGGTGACTCCATAAGCTTGGGAAGCTTTAGATTTTTAAGGTTAATCCCGGGGATTGAACTTGGGGTAGGAAAGTTCAAAACCGCGTTTTCTTATGAGTTAAGATTTGATGATGTTGTAAAAAATGGAAGCTATGCTCGATTAAGCGTAATGCGAAACCAAAATTATAAAATAAATTTCGTCGATAAAAGATTTGAATTTAACGGCGATTTAACTTTAAACAAAAAAACTTTTCTTTTGGATTCGGTAAAGACCATCAACAATATCTTGATAAGATCACAGGGTAAAATGGAAGCTTTTAAAAGATCTTTAAGGGTAAATTTGATCTATCGAGCGATGACGAGAATGGTCTCGAGGCTTGAACCTGTTTTCATAAAGGTTCAAAGGGGCACAGGGAATTACAGATATCTTGGGGATTTAAATGGCAACGGAATCCAAGATGCAAATGAATTTGAACGAACGAAGTTCGATGGAGATTATATTATGCTCACATTGCCCGGGGATCAGCTCATTCCAACGGCAAATGTTGAGGCAAGCTTCAATCTACGCTTTTATCCAGAAAGATTACTTAAGCTTTTATCCCCATTTTCAAGTGATACATACTTCCAGGTTTCGGAAAGTAGTCTTGAATCGCAAGAGAAAATTTACCTGCTGAAGTTAAAATATTTCCAACGCGAGGATAAAACCATAAACGGAATGATCACATTTAGACAAGATATTTACATGTTTGAAAACAGCAGAAAGTTTTCTTTAAGATACAGATTTTTAAAAACTGGTTCAATGTTCAGCTACAACATTGCGACGAGAAAAACATTCGGCATCGAAAACTCAATGCGAATAAGATGGTATCCGGAGCTTGACCTTGGATTTCAAGTAGAGGGAACAATAAAAAATAAAACATCTGTCGGCGGATTCAAAGAAAACGATGTTTTTGACATAAAGGGGCAAAGTTTAAATTTTGAAATTTTTTACAAACCATCTAACAATGTTGAATTGAGCCTAAAAACTGGCGTTGGTCGCAATAAAGATTTTGCTGGTGCGGTTAAAAGCGCGGATTTAAATCGTGAAAGCATTAAGATAAGTTGGCTTCTGATGGGCAAGGGAAGAGCTGAGTTTGAGATTGAAAGAAATGAGGTGCTAGTGAAGGGCACTTCGGGAATCGCAAGTTATGAACTTATGGAGGGAAATTATCCGGGTAGAAGTATATTCTTGCGATTGAATTTTTACTATAGCATTGGCGATTATATTCAGATTAGCGGGAACTACAACGGTCGCTTTCTTTCAACCGGGGTAATTCACATCGCGCAAGCAGAGGTGAGGGTATACTTTTAATGAAGTCGGGGCGCCCGGACTCGAACCGGGGACCTCTTGGTCCCGAACCAAGCGCGCTAACCATCTGCGCTACGCCCCGTTCTTCAAATTAAAAAATAAAGAAACTCTCATAAACTTACAAATTTAAAGCCCTTCCCCAAATTTGGGGAAGGGCTTGAACTTCTCACACAGCCACCTTTTCCTCATGAATTATCTTCGTCCCAAGAAGTTCCAAAAACTTTGCAAGCCATTCAGGATGAGCTGGCCATGCTGGAGCAGTTACAATATTCCCATCAACGATTGCTTTATCCCACGGCAATTCAACATATTCACCGCCGGCAACTTTAACCTCTGGACCAACCGCGGGATACGCATTTATCTTTTTCCCTTTGACAACACCAGCGGCTGTTAAGACTTGCGCACCATGGCAAACAGCAGCAATCGGCTTATTATTCTCAGCGAAATGACGCACAATCTCGAGAACTTTCTCATTCATTCTGATATATTCAGGCGCTCTTCCACCCGGAATCACAAGCGCATCATATTCCTCGGGCTTGATATTATCAAATGTCGCATTAAGTGTGAAGTTGTGCCCTGGTTTTTCACTGTAAGTTTGATCTCCTTCAAAATCGTGAACCGCTGTTCTCACTTTTTCCCCTGCCTTCTTCCCAGGGCAAACTGCATGAACAGTATGTCCAACCATTTGAAGCGCCTGAAACGGCACCATAACTTCATAATCCTCCACGAAATCTCCAACTAGCATCAAAATTTTCTTCCCCGGCATAGCAAACCTCCATTTTTGTTTAACTTGTTTACGGAGATAATTTAAAAAGTTTAAACAACAATGTCAAGGGGGTCTCCCGTTTGATTGAAAAATTCTAATTTTATATATTAACAAAAACAAAACTCGCAGATTAAAGTGAAGTTCAAACAAGTATATCGCCTACTGTTAACTTTTCTTGTTTTTGTTTTAAGTCAAATTTTACTATCTCAAAATCTTGAAAAAATTTTAATTCTCCATTGGAATGATTTTCACTCGCAAAATGTCCCGATGCGTTCAATCTGTAGTGACACGCCATGCTATGTCGGCGGAACTGCGAATTTGCTCGGATTAATAAATAAATTTAGAACTGAAGAAAAAAATGTGCTTGTTTTGAACGCTGGGGATGATTTTCAAGGAACGCCAATTTCTTCACTTACAAAAGGACGATCGCAAATTGAACTTATGAATTTGATAAATCCAGATGCGATGACGCTCGGAAACCATGAATTTGATTACGGGAGAGATGCACTTGAAGAGAATTTAAAGCTTGCAAAATTTAAGGTCATCTGTGCCAACCTTTGGGATAAAAGAAAAGGTAATCTTTTCACCAAACCATACACTGTGAAAAATCTCGGTAAAGCAAAAGTTGGCGTAATAGGTCTTACAACACCAGAGCTTTTCAAACTTTCACTCAGAGAAAATCTTAAAGACCTTGAACTCCTTGACATCGAAAAAGTCACAAGACAGTATATAAATGAGCTAAAAACTAAAGAAAAGGTTGATCTAATAATTGCACTTACACACCTTGGAGTACAAGCTGATTCACTGCTTGCCGTTAAATTTCCAGAGATAAAAATTATAATTGGGGGACATAGCCATACCGTTTTGAAGGAGCCAAAAATTGTAAATGGTGTGATCATTTGTCAAGCAGGCTCAAGGGGAGAATATCTTGGATATCTTGAAGCTATGATTGATGTCGACGGTGATTCGGTTTACTCTTACAAAGGTAAATTAATTCGAGTAGTTGAGGGGACTGTTAAACCAGATGAAGTCGCTTTGAAAAAGGTTGAAGAACTCGAAAAAATGGTTGATAAAGAATTTGGACAAGTTATCGGGAAACTTGAAGTTGATTGGAAAAGAAACTTTTATGGTGAAAGCAATCTCGGAAATTGGGAAGCCGATGTGATGAGAGAGTTTGCAAAAACTGATATAGCATTTCAAAACTCGGGTGGCTTAAGAAAAGATTTACCAAAGGGAGATATAAAGGTTCGAGATATATGGGAGATAAATCCATTTGGAAACACATTTGTCGTGTTTGAAGTCGATGGGAAAACATTAAGAAAAATGATGGAGTGGCAAGCGTCAGGTAAAGCCGAACTTATGCAGGTTTCGGGGATAAAAGTTGTGTTTGATTCAAGAAAAAAGATTGGCGAGAGAATTATCTCAATTGAAGTTGGTGGAAAACCGCTCGACGAAAACAGAATATATTCAATAGTTACAAATAATTGGGTTGCTGACCATCTCTATGATTTATTTGGAATCCCGCAAAATAGCGTTAAAATAAAAAATCTCGGCGTGGTTGATAGAGATATTTTCATCGAAGCCGTGAAAAAACAAAAAGTGATAAAATCCGAAGTTGAAGGGAGAATAATAGATCTCGCCAAACAAAAGGAGGAAATAAAAAATGAATATTGAAAGAGGTTTTAAATTTGTCTTTCAAGAAAAAAACTGGTTCGGTAAAGTTGTTGTCGGCGGTTTGATGCTGTTATTTTCTTTTCTGATTGTTCCCCTTTTGATTTATTACGGCTATCTCGTTGATGTTACAAGACGAACGATAAAAGAAGAACCACAACTTCTTCCCGATTGGGATGACATAGGGCAAAAAATTGCCAATGGTTTTAAACTTTTAGTGATCATTATAGTTTACCTTATCCCTTTCCTTGTTTTGCTCGTAATTTCACTCCCATTTGCTGAGATAGAATTTGAAAATTTTAAAAGCAGAGAGATAACTGCATTTATCATGCTGTTTCTATCAAACTTATTTTTCAAATCAGAGTTGACAGGTATTTCAATTTTATTCGCTATTTCATCTTTAGTTTACATTCTTTTCTTTGTTTTAATCTTGCCGTTCGTCGTTGGAAAATTTGCTGAAAGTGAATCAATAAGTGATGCATTTGCAATATCAGACATATTTTCAATGCTCAGAGATAATATCGGTGAGGCGATCATAGTTTTTCTTTTGACGATTTTCCTTCAACTTCTCGCTTCGCTTGGGCTTGCGCTTTGTTTTATAGGAATATTTTTAACTGGATTTTGGGCAAGTGTCGTTCAATATTATCTTTATGGTGAACTTTACAAAAAAGCAACCCAAACTAGAACAAGATCAATTTTGACAACTTAAAATTAAAACAAGGAGGTAAAATGGATAAAGTCGTAAAGAAAAAATTCGGCTTCATTGAACTTCGTACTCAAAAGTTAAATGAACAATTCACACGAATTGAGATAGATTTCAAAGGTCGCTATATCTGGACCACATGTAAAAATGGCGAGGAAAAGGAGGCAATACTTGAACTTCTAAAAGAATTGTTTGAAGATGAAATTGACTCACTTCAAAAGATTTGCACCGAGTTAAAAATAGATATCAAAAAAGTTTTTAACATCGAGAAAGCTAAAACTTGAAACAAGTAGATAGTTTAAACCGTCAAATTTACGGTTTTGGAAAATAAAAAATCTCTTGGTTTCAAAAATGCGCACCCTTTTGTCGTCTTTACTTTTTCTATCCCTCCTTGTCTCTCTTGGCTTTCCGCAAACCCCGCAGGAAATTATTAAAAAATCTGAAAACCAAATTAAGGGGCGAACATCGTACGGCATCGTTGAGATGAACATCATTACACCTGATTTTAAAAGAACTTTGAAAATGGAAGGATGGTGGGTAGGGAATGAAAAGGCTTTAATTGAAATAAAATATCCAAAAAAGGAAGAAGGAAATAAAACCCTCAAAATCGGAAACGAACTCTGGCTTTACCTGCGAAATACAGAAAGTTTGACAAAAATACCCCCATCAATGATGCTCCAGTCATGGAACGGCTCTGATTTCACTTACGATGATCTCGTTCGGGAGTCAAACCTTGAAAGAGATTATGATATGAGAATTATCTCTTCTGATGAAACTATAAACTCAGAGCTATGCTGGAAAATAGAACTTGTCCCCAAGCCACAAGCTCCAGTTGTTTGGGGCAAAATTTTTTATTGGGTTAGAAAGTCCGATTATCTTCCAGCGAAGATTGAATACTACGATGAGAAAGGAAAGCTCATAAGATATATGGAATTTTATAATGTAAAGGAAATCCGAGGTAGAAAGCTTCCCACAAGATGGGTTATGTATAACAATATTGAAAAAGGGAGAAGAACGGAGTTCACTTTGATAGATATCGTTTTTGACATAAAAATAGATGAAAAAATTTTCTCATTCAGAGAACTTGAAAAAAGAAGATGAAATTATGTTTTTCTTAAAATTTGCATGGAGAAACATTTGGAGAAATAAGCGAAGAACAATCATCACCATTACCGCTATTACTTTTGCTACCATGATAACAATTATAATGAGGGGAATCCAACTTGGAAGTTATGAGTATTTCATACGAACAATAGCAGGTGATTACTCTGGTTATATTCAAATCCAACGGGAAGGTTACAAAGATGATCCTTCGCTTCGCAAAACATTCATATATTCTGACGAAATAAAGAAGACAATTGAATCAATCTCGGATATCATAGCTTATGCCCCAAGGTTGTATGCTGATGTAATGATAAGCTCAGGTGAAAATTCTTATGGCGGAATAATTTACGGAATTGATCCAGAAATTGAATTAAACTTTTCAAATTTTCACAAGAAGGTAAAACAGGGTAGGTTTTTAAATAAAGATTCTTCATACGAAGTTATCCTCGGATATAAACTATTTGAAAATTTAAAAATTAAACTTGGGGATGAGATTGTTATACTTGCCCAAGGTTTTGACGGAGCACTATGGGATATGAAGTTCAAAGTCGTTGGGGTTGTAAAACTTGGATACACAGAGCTCGATAACTCAGTTATCTTTATGAATTTGAAAGATGCTCAGGAGCTTCTGTCGGCAGAAAATAGAGTTAGCGTCATAGCAATTTTATTACCAGAACTTGGAAAGATAGAAAAAGTTAGGCAAAAGCTTTTAAGCGAGCTTACTCAAAAAGAATTGGTCGCCTTATCTTGGGAAGATGTAATGGTTGAATTGAAACAATCAATCGATCTTGACAATGCAAGCGGAGTTTTGTTTTTGGCATTTTTAATTATAATAGTTGCTTTTGGAATTCTTAATACAATATCAATGTCCGTTGTTGAAAGATTTAATGAATTCGGTATATCTCTTGCGATAGGTTTTAAAAATCAAAAGTTGGTTTTGATCGTTTTTCTTGAAATAATTTTTATTGCCCTTATAGGCATATTGCTTGGATGTTTACTTGGAGGAATTTTCAATTACTATCTTATAAAAAATCCCATCGTTCTCACGGGTGAATTTGCCTCAGCTTACGAAGAATTTGGATTTGAACCAAAGTTTATTTCCTCTTTGCAACCGAGGATTTTTATAAACACAGGATTATCCATTTTGATCGTATCAATCATTTCAAGTATAATTCCACTTTATAGGGTTTATAAACTTGAGCCACTAAAGGGGATAAGATTCATATGATTTTCAAGCTCGCATGGCGAAACATATGGAGAAATAAGCGAAGAACTATCGTTGTGATGCTTTCAATTATCGTGAGCGTCGCGGTCCTTTTACTTGTGGATACATTGTCAGTTGGTATGATGAAGCAAATGCTTGATAACCAGATAAACATTCACATTTCACATATACAAATTCATAAAAAGGGATTCAAAGACGATAAAACAGTAAAAAATTATATCCCGGATGATCTAAAGGTCGAAAAAGCAATAATGGAAATAGAAGAGATAAAATTTTACAGCAAGCGTGTAATAACTTATGGAATGATAAATAGCGCATACAACTCTTCAGCGGTGATCATAGTTGGGATCCAACCCGATAAAGAAAAGTTCATAACGATAATATCAAATTCAATATCACGGGGGAAATACCTCGAAAACAAAGGAGAAATTCTGCTAAGTGAGAAACTTGCTCAAAAATTAAATGTTGAAGTTGGAGATAAAGTTGTTCTTATGGTTTCAGATGTTGATGGGAACATTTCTACAGAACTTTTCAGAGTTGTTGGACTTTACGAATCCCCACATTCAGAATTTGACAAAATCAATGCGTACATCACAATTGAAGACGCGCAGAAGATTTTAAAGCTTGACGGTAAGGTCATCGAGTTTGCTTTAATAGTTAAAGATCAAAAATATGTAAATCACATTAAGGAAAAACTTGAACAAAAGCTTGGGGATTTGTATGAAGTTTTAACCTATGCTGATGTTGCTCCATTTATAAGAATTATGCTGGATATGTATTATCAAATGATATGGATCTACTATTTTATTTTCGGGGTCGCAGTTTGTTTTGGAATAGTAAATATAATGCTTATGTCCGTTTTTGAAAGGGTTAGAGAATTTGGTGTTCTTAAAGCAATAGGAATGAAAAATAAAAACATTTTTCTGCTAATAATGACTGAATCGTTTATTATCGGTGTTCTTGGAACCATCATCGGGCTTGCGCTTGGATTTGCATTCTATATACCACTTTCAAAATCAGGGGTTGATCTTGGCTTTTTTGCCAAAAGCTTAGCGTGGTTTGGAACAGGGAGGATCATATATCCGGTTTTAACCAATTTCACACTTGCTCTCGTATCACTTACAATGCCTTTTATGTCCTTAATTGGGGCGATCTATCCAGCGGTTAAATCAATCAAGCTTGAACCGGTTGAAGCTATAAAACACATATGAAAAACCTATGACAATAATAAAAACAGAAAACTTAACAAAAATTTATTCCGATGGAAAAGTTGAGGTTGTAGCTTTAAGGGATGTCAACCTTGAAATTATGCAGGGCGAATTTGTCGTTGTAGCTGGACCATCTGGTTCTGGAAAGACAACACTTCTAAATCAAATTGGTGGACTTGATAAACCCACAGAAGGAAGGGTCTATCTTGAAGGGAAGGATATAACACAGATGAAAAAAGATGAGCTTGCAGAGCTAAGACTCAGAAAGATCGGTTTTATATTTCAGACATATAATCTAATTCCAGTTTTAACTGTTTCTGAGAATGTTGAACTTCCACTCGTTTTGCTTGGAATCCCTGAAAGGCAAAGAAAAGAACAGGTTATGGAAGTTTTAAACCTCCTTGATATAAGTGAGTTAGCGAATAAGAAACCAAACGAAATTAGCGGTGGACAGCAACAAAGAGTTGCAATTGCGAGGGCGATCATCACAAGACCTTCAATAATTCTTGCGGATGAGCCAACGGCGCATCTTGACTCAAAAACAGGAGGAATGTTAATCGATGTCATGATAAAAATGAACCGTGAAAAGGGAATAACCTTTATAATTTGCTCACATGATCCACAAGTGATCCAAAAGGCTGGACGATTGATAAGATTAAGAGATGGAATGATAGAGGATGATAAAAAAATTTGGTAAAACTTTCTTAATCCTACTTTTTCTTAATGAACTTTCCCCTTCACAAGCTTTTAAACTTTCTGGTTATCTTTCTGAATTTGCAATTTATCAAAATGTCAAAGAAGAGTTCGCTCAAACTTTTGGAATTGGCAAAAACCTATTGGTAAATATCAGCCGTTTACGACTTCGTCCAGAATTTGACCTTGCAAAAATTGGTAAAATTTATATAGAATATGAGGTGAATGGCTTTTATCATTCTTCAGAGTTATTTTTTAACCCAGTGGAACTTACTTCAAGAAGGCAGTTTTACAAAATGAGATGGGCTTTGCACGATGGGAAAAAACTTGAGATTTATCATTTCATTGACAGATTCTACATTAGAAAAGACTTTAACTTTGGAAATTTGATAATCGGAAGGCAAAGGATTTCTTGGGGAACTGGAAGAGTGTGGAATCCAACAGACCTTTTTAATCCGATAAATCCAGCAGATTTCAGCAAGATAGAAAAAGATGGCGCGGATGCTGTCACATGGAAAATTTACTTGGGAAGTTTTACAGACTTGCACGTCGTGTATAATCCGGTGAACCGTTTTAAAAGTAATAATTTTGGATTTCGTTTCAGATCAAATGCAAAAGGTTTTGATTTTTCCTTTATGTCGGGATATTTTGATAAGCGTGGCATTGTGGGATTTGATTTCGCGGGAAATTTTCTCAATGCTGGAATAAGAGGCGAGGGAATTATTTCAGCGGATGTTAAAAATCTGCGTTCAAATTTCTTAAAATTTATTCTTGGGTTTGACAACCAATTCACCAAAAATTTCTATGCCTTATTTGAATATCAGTTCAATGGCGAAGGAAAAACCAAAAAAGAGGAATATGAAATTGAAAGGTTGACAAGGGGCGAGATTTTGAACCTGAGCAAAAGCTATGCGTTTATCTCAGCAGTTTACACAATTAATCCAATTTTATCTTTAACATTTTCTTTGAATCAAAATTTAAACGATTGGAGTGGATTTGTAAATGCTTTACTTTCTTACTCCCCAACAGAAAATTCGGAAGTTGGATTTGGAATAATAATGTTTTTTGGTGACAAGCTGGATGAATACTGGTACTATTCAACATCCGCTTTTTTAAAATTTCAATTTTTCTTTTGATGAAGTTTCAAGAAGGGTGAATCTTTTTGCATCAATAATTGACCTTTCTTCGATTTTTATTAGATTTTAATTAGACACACAAACCTTGGGTTATTGAAAAATACTCGAGGGCATCTTAAAAAGCTCATCTGCTCCTGTACGATAACTTCATTACAAATAAAAAATTAACGGGGTAGAGTGAATATGAGATTACTAATAGTATCAAATAGATTGCCCATAACGATAGAGGAACAAGAAAGTGGTGAATTGTTAATTAAACAAAGTGTTGGTGGTCTTGTTTCGGGAATAAGTGATTATTTAAGTAGGCTCAAATTTTCTGAATTTTTGAAACCTGATTATGTATGGATTGGTTTCTCCGGCATAGATGTCGACAGTAAACAAAAGGAAAAATTATCCAAAAAACTTTTTCAACATTATAACGCTTGGCCTGTTTTTTTGTCCAAAAGGGTTGTGGATAAATTTTATCATGGTTTTTGTAATAAAATTCTGTGGCCACTTTTTCACTCATTTCCAAGCTATGTTGAATGGAACGATGAATACTGGCAAACTTATATAGATGTTAATAAAATTTTCGCACAGGAAATTTTGAAAATTGCCAAAGAAGATGATATTATATGGATTCACGATTATCATCTGATGCTCTTGCCTTCAATGTTAAGAAAAGAAATCGACAATGCCAAAATAATTTTTTCCCTTCATATTCCATTCCCACATTTTGAGATATTCCAGCTTCTGCCCAAGGCTTGGCGCACTGGACTGCTTAAAGGACTTCTTGGAGCGGATATAGTAGGTTTCCATACTTACGAGTATTCACAAAATTTCTTGCAATCTGTTTTGCGATTTTTGGGATATCAAAACGAAATGGGCAAAATCCTAACTGATGAGGGATTGGTAAAGGTAGGGACATTCCCAATGGGAATAAATTTTCAAAAATTTCATTTTGCTTTGGAAGATCAAGAGATCCTTAGCAAGGTTGAAACTTTAAAAGAAAAATTTAAAAATTACAAGGTGATACTTTCCATAGATAGACTTGATTACACGAAAGGTATATTAAACAGATTGAAAGCATATGAGCAATTTTTGAAGGATAATCCTCAGTACTTTGATAAAGTTGTTTTAATTATTGTAGTTGTTCCAGGGCGTGTTGGGGTTGAGCGATATCAAAAGACAAAAAACGAGATAGACGAATACGTCGGCAAAATAAATGGTGAATTTGGAAATATAGAGTGGACGCCAGTTATATATCAAACAAAATTTTTACCCTTTGAAGACTTAGCGGTTTTTTATAATATTGCGGATGTAATGCTTGTTACCCCTTTACGTGATGGGATGAACTTAATTGCAAAGGAATATGTTGCGTCTAAAAAAGATGCAAAAGGTGTTTTGATTTTAAGCGAAATGGCAGGAGCTGCAAAGGAACTTACCGAAGCAATTTTGGTAAACCCCTATGATATTTCTGAAATTGCCTCCGCTATAAAAGAGGCTCTTGAAATGCCAGTCGAGGAGCAAACAAGACGGAATAAAATAATGCAAAACAGACTTAGAAAATATGATATAGCTAGGTGGGGTGATGAATTAATAAAAGAGCTACTTTCCATCAAAGATGAACAAAATAAATTCTCCACCAAGTTACTGGTACCTCGATTACAGGAAAAACTATATAGTGAGTATAAAAAAGCTGAAAGAAGACTTATATTGCTGGATTACGATGGTACACTTGTCCCATTCGTGGCTTCCCCACCCAAAGCCCAACCTGATGAAGAACTATTAAACTTGCTTATGAAATTAACTGATGACGCAAAAAATGAGGTAGTCTTACTAAGTGGAAGAGATAAAGAAACTCTTGAAAAATGGTTTTCAACAATTGGGATAAATTTGGTAGCAGAACATGGGGTTTGGATCAAGGAGAAACATGAAAAAGACTGGAAAATAGTGATGCCCTTGAGGAGCGATTGGAAAGGGCAAATTTTACCAATAATTTCCACTTATGTAGATCGCCTTCCCGGTAGTTTTATAGAGGAGAAAGAATTTTCAGTAGCATGGCACTACCGCAAATCTGACCCAGAACAATCATCTCTCGTAGTGAAAGATGCTATTGAATATCTTATAAGCTTTACTGCAAATCTTGACATACAAATATTACAAGGAGAAAAAATCGTTGAAATAAGATGCGGTGGAGTAAATAAAGGTTCAGCGGCTCTGTATTGGCTATCTAAAAACAACTTTGATTTTATATTAGGCATTGGGGATGACCTTACTGATGAAGATTTATTTAAAGCTCTGCCAGAAGAAGCTTACACTATCAAAGTTAGAATAGGTCCATCTAACGCAAAATTTAATCTATATGACTACTCAGAAGTGAGGAAACTGCTTTGGAAATTAGGTGGGTAATTGAAATAAAAACTAATATAGAGTATGAACGAGATCAAATTTGCTACTGCGATCAACTGCATTGATGGAAGGGTTCAAATTCCAGTAATTGAATGGTTGAAAAAAGAATATGGAGTAAATTATGTGGATATGATTACAGAACCAGGCCCGGATAAAGTATTATCGGAAAACAAAAGTGACTTCACACTCCAAGAAATAAAAAGAAAAGTTGAAATCTCAATTAGTAAGCATGCTTCAAAGCTTGTCGCAATTGTTGGGCATCATAATTGTGCGGGTAATCCAGTAGAAAAAGAAACACACTTGAAACAAATTTCATCCGCTATTGAGACAATTAAAATGTGGAATCTTGATGTCGATATAATAGGGCTGTGGGTTGATGAAAATTGGAAAGTTCATAAAGTTGAGTGAATTTATAGTAGTTAGGGAAACGATCAAACTAATCCAGCCATTAAAACATCAATAATATCATGCAAGGGCAAGGTTGATACTTTTTCAAAATTTGATTTTTTACCTTGTCTTGATAAATTAATTCAAAGTTTTCAAAACGAATTTCAAAAATGATGATAGATAAACCACTTTCACCAGAGCCAGTTGTAAAAGTTGTAAAGTATTTCCCTGAGCCCTTTAAAAATGTGATAGCAACGGCAAGAACTTGTTATTCTTCAAAGGGTATTATAAAAGATGAAGAAATTGACATAAACAAATACATTGATTTAGCCAAAAGCATCTACGAAGCCGGGCATCACACGACTTTTCAACATGCATATTTTCAATTTGCTATTGAAAATGTTTCAAGGTACTTCATTTGGTCATTTCTTCACAGTCACCCCTTCTACAATTCAGAGCAAGTCTCACAAAGATATGTAGAGGTTAAACCGGGTAATTATTTTATACCACCGCTTGAAGGAAAAGCGCTTGAAATCTATATATCAACCATTGAATTCCAAAATGAATCATATAAAAAACTAACAGAACTGCTTCTACCAGTTGTAGAGAACGAATATTATCTAAGGTTTCCAGCACGAAGATTTAATTCAGAAAAATACAAAAAGGATATAAAACGAAAAGCTCAAGAGATCGCACGATATGTTCTTCCAATTGCAACATTTGCCTATCTTTATCACACGGTCAGCGCAATCACAATTTTAAGATATTATAAACTGTGTAATCAATTTGACATCCCCCTTGAACAAAGAATAGTTGCCAACAAGTTAATTGATGAAATTTTAAGGGTTGATCCAAATTATAAAATTGTTCTTGAAAAACCGATCGATGAGCATGAACTTGTCGAATTTAACTTTGTTCAAAATTTAAACGATGATAATTTATCAAAAGAATTCGCTGATGAATTTGATAAGTCACTGAATGGAAAGATATCACTTTTGGTTGACTACAAACCAAATGCGGAAAAAATTCTCGCCGACTCCGTCAGGGAAATATTCGGCTTGCCATCCACCGCCTTAAGCGATGATGAAGCAATAAATCTCGTGTTGAATCCCGCTATAAACAAAATCCTCGCCGAATCACTTGTCCTAACAACGCACAGCAAAATATCAAGGGCGATGTTCCACGTCTCGTATACCTTTAAAAAGAAATTAAGTCACACAGCTGATTCGCAAGATCAAAGACATCGAATGACCCCAGGGTCAAGACCTATTTTAATGCGCCAAATTTCCGATGAACCGGATTTTATAACCCCAAGTTTAATTTTGCAAAGTGATTCAGCGCTTAAACTTTACACTGAAACCATGGAAAGAATTTGGGAAAGCATTGGGAAGTTGAAAAAGTTGGGCGTTCCATCTGAATTTGCGCTTTATCTCTTGCCAAATGCCGTCAGCATAAGATTTACTGAATCGGGCGATCTTCTAAACCTTCACCATAAATATGCGATGCGACTTTGCTTTAATGCGCAAGAGGAAATATGGCGGGCTTCATTTGAAGAAGTCCAACAAATTTCAGAAGTCCATCCGAAAATTGGAAATTTCCTTCTGCCCCCATGCTCAATTAGAAATCTTGCAAATATAAAACCAATCTGTCCCGAAGGACCAAGATTTTGCGGCGTGAAGGTTTGGAGATTAAAATTAAACGAATATTCAAGGCTGATATGAGCATAAAAATCCCGGATGAGTTCCCAACCCTTAAGGATTACCTTGATTGGCTTTTCAAAAAATATAACACTCCCGAATTCATAAATTCCGATCCGGTAAAGTTCGTGCATCGTTTTTCAAATCCAAAAGATATGGAAATAGCTGGATTTATTGCGTCTCTTCTCGCCATGGGGAACAGAAAGATAATATTGCTAAGTAGTGAACGACTTTTCAATATTATGGAGGATAAACCTTATGAGTTTGTTTTAAATTTTGATCCGTTCTGGTATGAAAAAATTTTAAACAATTTCGTTCACTTCGCATACAGAAACATTGAAGGAAAGGACTTGCTCGTGGTTTTTTACCTTTTGAAACAAGCCCTTGAAAAATATGGTACTTTAAAAAACCTCTTTTTAAAGCATTACGATGAAAAACATCCAACAATAAAGCAGGCACTGTCAGGATTTGTTAAAGAACTTTTGTCTTTTGATCCCCCGCCCAAATTTAATGGCATTCCTGAAAGCGTTGGCGGTCTTATACCAGATCCAGAGAAAAATAGCCCCTGCAAACGAATTAACATGTTTTTGAGATGGATGGTAAGGAAAGACAATGTCGATGTGGGACTATGGAGTGAAGTTGATAAATCAAAGTTGATAATACCACTTGATACGCATGTTTCGAAAATTTCACGGGGTCTTGGGCTTACTCAAAGGAAAACAGATACATGGAAAACAGCGGAGGAAATTACAAACAACTTGAAAAAATTTGATCCCGAAGACCCCGTGAAATATGATTTTGCTATATTTGGGCTTGGGATAGAACTAAAACATGGATACTAACTTGGTCTTCCGCGCCATTCGCGCATCCTTTCCTGTCGTTCCTTTTTTATCGCTTCATATTTTTTCTTCTGTTCTTTCGTTAAAACAGCTTCAATTTCCTTATCGATCTTTTCCCACCTTTCACGCATTGCTTTCATCATCGCTTCCCTGTTGCCCTGATATTTTTCTCTGTCGATCTCGGCTTGTTTTTGAGCTGAATCAAGAATTTTTTGAATCTTTGTAACTTGTTCAGGCGTCAAATTGAGTTCCTGTTTCAACCTCTCAAGGAATCCACCATAACCTCTACCTCTGTCTTGAGAAAGCGCAAAACCAATAAAAATAAACGAAAATAAAATCGGCAAAGCAAGTATGAATACTTTTCTAGACATGATAAAATATCTTTTTTCTTTTTTGACGCACTAAGGTAAACTATGGTTGCATCTTATTTTATCTTAATTGAAAAGCCTACTGAAGTAGCGCGAAGCTCATCTCCCTCTTCTTCCTTTTTTTGTAGATGACCATCCTATCCAGAATCCCCCGTAATTTATGTTATAATAACCAATATTCACGAAAACAAACCCAGGCAAACCCATGCCAACTTTAAATGAAAGTTTATCACTCTTTGAAAAATTGAACTGTAAAAATGTATATCCAGAAAAAAAAGGAACAATTTCATCATAAATTGGTGAAATTTCACTTTTCCCCTTGCTCTTTCTGAAAGAAGTATAGTTTCCAAATTCACCAGCTACCCCATCATATGTTCCAATTCCAACATTAAAGAAATAAAGAGGGATAAATATATTCACATCAATATCAGCGCCAATACCAAAATATGATTTTTCTCCCCTATTTGTCTCTATCTCTTGCTTATTTTGCACATTATAACTACCAAAATATGCAAAACCACCACCTGAAAGTCTATACCAACTTCCACCAGTTGTCCTCACTAAATTTGTTCTGAAAAAATTGTTTTCATCCCCTCCATTAAATCCACCAGCATTATTGTAATATGCACTTAAAAATGTAGATTCTTTTTTAACTTCAGTCGGAGCTAACATCGGTGGTGAAGAATCCCAAATAGCAGGCAGATAAGTCGGACCACAACCTACCATAAAGATAAATAAAAACAAAACTACGATTTTTAAAATTTTGCCAGCCATAGCACACCTCCGTTTTTGATTTTAAAAAATTTAATCTTTTACAATTTCCCCGACTGCAACCAAATCTTCAACATCAACAATTTTTACTGGTGTGATTTTATTAACAAGCGAAGGTTCATATTTTATCTTAACCTTGACATAGTTTTTCGTAAAACCAAACATCATCCCATCCTTAACCTCACTCTCCCATAAAACATCAAAGACCTTTCCAATCATCTGCCTGTAGAAAGAGTTTTTCTTTTTCAAACTAAGGTTTCTTAACATTTCGCTTCTCCTGTGCCTCTCATCCATAGAAACTTTATCAGGTAGGTTTACCGCATCGGTATTTGGTCTCTCTGAATATGTAAACACATGAAGGTATGAAATTGGCAGGTCATTTATAAAATTGTAAGTCGTTTCAAAATGTTCTCTTGTTTCTCCTGGGAACCCCACGATCACATCAGCTCCAATACACGCCTCCGGGTCCTTTTCTTTTATATACTCAATCCTTTTTCTGTAAAGCGTCGTATTATATCTTCTTCTCATCTTGCGCAAAATTTCATCGCTACCGCTTTGCAAAGGGATGTGAAAATGGTTGCAAATTTTTTCGGAATTTACGAAGTAATCAATCATTTCTTCGCTTAAAAGGTTTGGCTCAATTGAACTAATCCTTATTCTTTCTATGCCATCAATCTTTTCAAGTTCCTTAACAAGTTCAAAAAGATTTGTCCCAATCTTTCTACCGTAATCCCCAACATTTACCCCACTTAAAACTATTTCTTTATAACCAAGTTGTGCGAGCGTCTTCGCTCTTTCAACTACAACAGCAATTTCAGGGCTTCTGCTCCCACCACGGGCAAGTGGAATTGTGCAATATGAACAATTATAATCACACCCGTCTTGAACCTTCAAAAATGCTCTTGTCCTGTCAGATGCAGGGGTTGAACTTGCGATGTAAAACTCATTTGTTTCAGTTACAGGTGAGATAAAAATCTGGGTGTGATAATTTTTCTGGAAATCCCCAACATAATCAAAAATTTTAAATTTCTCATTTGAACCAAGGATCAAATCAACCCCTTCAATCTGGGCTATTTCGTCAGGACGAAGCTGAGCGTAGCAACCCGTGACAATTATAAAAGCATTGGGTGATACTTTTAAGGCTTTCCTCACAGCACGACGGCAATCCCTATCTGCATACTCAGTAACGGAGCATGTATTTATAACGCAAACATCTGAAGGCTCACCGAATTCGACTATTTCAAAACCACGCTTTTTAAACTCCTCACCTATCGTCGATGTCTCTGCAAAATTTAATTTACATCCAACCGTGTAAAATGAGACCTTCTTCATCTATCGAGAAAATAATTAATTTTCAATTTTACCTTTCACCTTTTGCAGTAAAAATTGCAAAATTAAAATCAAAAACGCAAACATAAGCTAATTTGAAATTTTAAATGCCTTTTTTATCTTTACAATATCAAAATGAAAACGATGCATCAAGTGAAATTAAAACTGTGGCTTGTTATAACAATTCTATCGCTGATATTAACTCATACCTTAACTACGCAAAATTTAAATCTGAAAAATAGAAACTATGTATGTCTATCCGCTGGATTGGGTGCTAACTATATTAACTTCCCTGATGTCTCTGATTATATAACATCAATTACTGGAAAAAGAACAAAAGAATTTGACGGCGCCCCAGAATTTTGGGCATCAACTGAATTTAAAATCGGCAGAGATATAGCGATAAAAATTGACTATTCTTATATCTCAAAGCAATACAATATTGAAGAAACATCGACTGGTGTTTCGTTGAATTATATATTTACATACAAAGTTCATAACCCAGTTTTAACTTTAAACTATCTGCTTTTTCAGGAGCAAGAAATTTACATCGTCAAATTCGGAGCTGGGCTTGGCTTTACCAAGGGATATTTTTCACAATTTTTACCACTTTCAGGGAAAGAGGTAACTTACGGGACAAACGGAGGAATTTTAAAACTTGAAGCAATATTTTCATCTCGACTTGGCGAAAAGGTATATGTCCACCTTTCAACTGATGTTAAAATTGGTCTAACTGATGAAGCAAGAGATGCAAATGGAAACAAATTGATAATCCGCAAACCATTTGAAGAAGATAGAAATTTAAGATTAAATTTTACGGGTGTTGCAATTCGCTTTGGATTTAGTTATTATTTTTAAAAAATTCGCAAACGCCGATGAACTATCTTGAAAGTTTGATTTTATCAATTTTGCAAGGACTAACGGAATTTCTCCCGATAAGTAGTTCAGGACATCTTGTGCTTGCTCAACATCTGCTGGGAGTGAAAAAAAGTGGAATTGAATTTGAGGTTTTCGTCCACTTTGGAACGATGTTAAGTGTTTTGGCTATCTTCTGGAAAGATATAAGTGCAATTTTAAAATCGTTCTTCACAAAAATTTTTAAGGTGAGCGAATTAGGAACAAATTTAAAAGCAGATGAAAACTTTAAGCTTGCCGTTTTAATCATTTGGGCATCGATACCAGCTGGTGTGATTGGAATTTTATTTGAAGATAAAATTGAAACCGTTTTTCAAAGTCCGAAATTGACATCGATATTTCTGATGGTGACAGGATTAATTTTAATTTCGACACGCTTTGCTAAGAACAATCCTGAAAAAGATTTTAATTTCGTTTCATCTTTTCTTGTTGGAGTTGCACAAGCATTTGCAATTCTTCCAGGGATATCAAGGTCTGGATCAACCATAAGTGCGGGGATGCTTGCTGGGATAAATGGTGTTAAAAGTGCAAGATTTTCATTCCTGCTCTCGCTTCCAGCAATTCTTGGGGCTACAATTCTAAAAACGAAAGAGATTTTTGAATTTTCACTGTTTGACAAAGTTCCATTGCTTTTGTTTTCAGCGTTAATTTCATTTATCACGGGATACATAGCAATAAAATTTTTGCTCAAAGTGATCTCCCGTGGCAACTTTAGTTTATTCGCATACTATTGCTTAACCATTGGCTTAATTGGACTAATCTTTCTAAAATAAAATTGCCCTGAAAAAATGAAAACCATAACAATTATCTTATCACTACTTTTTTTAATCCCAAATCCACAGGAAAAAACAAAAGAAAAAGAAGTGGTTGTAATTGAAACAAAATTTGGGAACATAGTTATCGAACTTTTTGATGATGTTGCACCGAAACATGCGGAAAATTTCAAAAAAGTTAGCGCGTGAAGGTTTTTATAATGGTACAACCTTTCATAGAGTGATACCCGACTTTGTCATTCAAGGCGGTGATCCCCTTTCAAAGGATAAAGACAGAAATAACGATGGTCGAGGAGGTCCAGGATATACACTTCCAGCAGAGATAAAGATGCCACACAAAAGAGGATTCGTAGGAGCAGCAAGACAGCCAGATAATGTAAACCCAGAAAAGAGGTCAAATGGAAGTCAATTTTATATTTGTTTAAAAGATTTGCCACATCTTGATGGAAACTACACAGTTTTTGGAAGAGTAATTGAGGGAATGGATGTGGTCGATAAAATAGCCCAAGTCCCAAGAGATAAAAGAGATAACCCAATTGAAAAAGTAGAAATGAAAAAAGTTTATCTTAAGAAGCTCCAAGTGAAATAATAAAACAAAAACGGAGGATTTATGGCTCAAGCGGTCGAAGCTCAAAAAGAGGTAAAATTTGAAGCAAAGCTTGGGCTTTTTGATGCAACGATGATAGTAATGGGCTCAATGATCGGCTCAGGAATTTTCATAGCCCCATCAATAATGGCTGGGTATATGCCCATTCCGTTGTTTCTGATTTTGTTGTGGGTTTTGGGAGGAATTCTAACAGCATTCGGAGCTATCGCGTATGGTGAACTTGCTGGGATGATGCCAAAAGCTGGAGGACAATATGTTTTCTTACGCGAAGCGTATAACCCACTGCTTGGATTTCTCTATGGATGGACGCTTTTCTTTGTAATTCAAAGCGGATTTATAGCGGCTGTTGCGATTGCATTTGCAAAATATCTTGGAGTTTTTATCCCTGCTCTTTCGGAAAATAATGTGATTTTAACTCTAAATATATTCGGCTGGAATTTTACTCTTAACAGCGCTCAACTTGTGGGGGTTGCTGTGATTGCCTTTTTGACCTGTATAAATTGTTTTGGAGTTGTTTTCGGAGCATTAGTTCAAAATTTATTCACCGTCTCCAAAATAGCAGCTATAGCTTTGCTTGTATTTATCGCATTTACAATTGGGAACGGGGATTGGTCGAACTTTTCCTCAAGTTTTTCACTTAAAGATTTCAAACCAATCGCTCCACCAGAAGCTTTATCAATGGGATTTTTAGCTGCGCTTGCTGTCGCGATGTCAAAAGCTTTATTTGCTTACGATGCTTGGAATTCCGTCACATTTGCTGCAGAAGAAGTTAAAAAACCCGCATAAAACTGTGCCTCGTTCGCTCGTCCTTGGAACGATCGGTGTTATGCTTGTTTATGTTCTTGCAAATATGGCTTACCTTTACATCTTGCCAATAAAAGAAATGGCGCTTGTTCCAGATAACAGGGTTGCTGCAGCTGTAGCTGAAAAAATTTTCGGTACAATTGGAGCACAATTGATCGCAATAGCGATAATGATTTCAACATTCGGCTGTGACAATGGAATGATCCTTGCAGCACCAAGGGTATATTACGCAATGGCAAAAGATGGGTTATTTTTCAAGGGTGCAGGAAAACTTCATCCAAAATATAAAACCCCAGTAAACTCGCTTATACTTCAAGGAATATGGTCAAGTGTGTTAACTCTAAGTGGAACATACTCTGCGCTTCTAACTTATACCGCCTTTACATCCCTTCTTTTTAATGTGTTAACAGTTATTGGCTTATTCATCTTACGGAAAAAATATCCTGATCGTGAAAGACCATATAAAGCATGGGGCTATCCCATAATTCCAATTTTCTATATACTTGTCGCTGTCTTTTTTATCGTTTACATTATAATTGGCGATCCGAAAAGTTCAGGGCTTGGGTTATTGCTTGTATTGATTGGAGTTCCCGCTTATGTTTATTGGTCGAAAACAAAAAATAATGCGTCGTAAATGGGAAAGGAAAATCTTGACTTTGATGCTTTACATCTTGCGGTTAAGCATAAAAAGTTTGCCCCAGTATATGTCTTTTATGGCAATGAGGAATTTTTAATTGAGGAATCGATTAAAACAGTTGTTGAAAATGCCATCGACGATGGCTTGCGCGAATTTAACTTTGATACCGTCTATGGAAATGAAATTGATATACAAGGTTTGCTCTCGCTTTTACTTTTGCTTCCAGTGATGAGTCAAAAGCGAGTTGTTGTAATGAGAAATTCAGAGAAGTTTTTAAATAAACTATCGAGATCTAAAAAAGAAAAAGATGCGACGCTATTTATCAACTATTTAAAAAAGCCAAACCCTGACACAATTTTAATAATTGTTTTAAACGAGGTGGATTCTGAGAAGGAAATTTATAAAAAACTTTTTGAACTTGCTGAGGTAGTCGAGCTTAAAGCACCTTACGATTGGCAGATTCCGAGCTGGATTGCCAGGAGAGTTAAAGAACGAGGGATGCTCCCGCCGTGGAAAGGGAAAGAGATAACAAATGAAGCGTGTAAACTTCTTCAAGCCTATGTAGGTAATTCCCTTCGTGAAATTGACAATGAGATAACCAAACTTTTCATTTTCACGGGCGAGAAAAAAATTATTGATGTTGAAGATATAAAACAAGCCGTTGGAATGTCAAGAAATTTCACGGTGTTTGACCTTCAAAGATCAATTGGGGAAAGAAATTTACAACTTTCAATTACTATAGTTGAAAAAATGCTTCAAGCGGGTGAATTCCCACCAGTTATATTGACAATGCTCACAAGATATTTTTCGACCCTTTGGAAACTTTATGAGCTTAGGAAAACCGAAAAAGATCCTAAAAAACTTGCAAATTCACTCCAACTTAGCCCCTATCACATTCGGGAGTATTTGAATCAATTAGACAAGTTTAAAGAAAGCGAAATAAAAAATGCTTTCAAGTATCTAATTGAAGCTGATGAATTGATTAAAACAAGCCCAATTGACAGTAGAATTGTCCTAACTCAGATGGTTTACAAAATTGTAGCACAAAATCAAAATTAAAAATCTGATTCTCAATATCCAGCCAACTTATCGACAACATTGATAAGTTCTTTGCCATTAATATATCGTTTAAAATTTTCAATGAAAAGATTTGTCGGCTCTTCCCAGTAATTTGGGAAAAGACCAGCGATGTGTGGGGTTACAAGGACATTCTCCATCTCCCACAATGGCGAATCAGAAGGCAACGGTTCATCTTCGAAGACATCAATTCCAGCACCACGAATTTTTCCCTCTTTCAAGGCATTTATTAATGCTTTTTCATCAACAACAGCTCCACGACCAATGTTGAAAAAATATGGTTTTTTCTTCATCATATTAAATTCCTTCTCCCCTATCAAATGATGTGTTTCATCAGTCAACGGTAAAACTACAACTATAAAATCAGAATTTTCAAGAAGATGTTGCATCTCCGCCCTTGTCACCACTTCATCAACATATTCAACTTTTGTCTTTGTTCTCTTCATACCAATCACATACATCCCGAATGCCTTAGCAACTTTTGCAACTTGCCTTCCAATATTGCCAAGCCCAAGAATTCCCATGGTTTTTCCATAAAGAGATTCAAATTCCTTCGCCACTTGTTTATCCCACACCTTCAACCTTTGGTTGGCGTAAATTTTTTTAAACCCTCTCGTCAAAGTCAAGATCATTCCAAACAAGAACTCGGTCATATGATATTGGTGAATTCCTTTTGAGCAGGTGACAATAACATCCGAGTTTACAATTTCGGGATACAAGATCATATCAACACCAGCATATCCAAGATGAACCCAACGCAAATTTTTCGCCTTTTGAACATGCTCTCTCTCAAAATCCCCAAAAATTATCTCAACATCTTTAATAAATTCATCAACTTTGCTTTTGTCAGGCTCAAAAATTATTTCAGCTTCGCTTCCAATTTCTTTGATAATTTTATCAAGATGTGAACTTCGGATTCGGTGGGTTATAAGGACTTTTCTCTTCATCCAGGCTTAATCTTTTTTGGAACGAAATCGCTGCTATGACCAGGGAAGAATTTTGAAGATGGATCAATATAATTTTTTGCGCTGTTTACCGCAATAGCTGCTTCACCAAAGCCGGTTGAAATTAATTTTAATTTACCAAAATAGCCTGCTATATCTCCAGCCGCATAAATGCCGGGGATATTTGTTTCCATTTTTGAGTTTACCTTTATCGCGTTTTTATCAATTTCAAGTCCCCAGCCCTGGATAAATTCAAGATTTGCGAGAAAACCGAGAGATAAAATTATATGCTCAACCTCAAGATAAGTTTCTTCACCATTTCGATTATCAAAAATTGTAGCACCTTCAACATGTTCATCCCCATGGACACGTTTTAGTTCATAAAATGTTTTCACATGAACAGTTGAATTTAAAAGTTTTTTCAAGCTATCTTCATGAGCTTTAAAAACATCACGCCTATGGATCAAGGTTATATTTTTTGCTATGCCCTCAAGATTTAAAGCCCAATCAACCGCGGAATCCCCACCTCCAACGATGAGAATATTTTTACCCTTGAAGATTGATTTATCTTTAATGATGTAATGAATTCCGCGACCTTCAAGCCTTTGCACATCGGGTATATCAAGCTTTCTTGGGACGAAAGCTCCTATTCCAAGTGTTAAAACCACACTTTTCGAGAGGTGA
>NZ_CZVS01000002.1:0-49854 GCF_001535985.1 Candidatus Kryptonium thompsonii
GTTTATCTTCAAATATTTTGCGAAATCGAATTCCTCAGCATTTCTTTGACTTCAAGTTTGAGACTCTTGCACTACTATCCCTACTTTTGTTAGCCGTTTATTTTATCTTCACACTTTTAAAAATTGAATTACTAAAATTCCTCTCAATTTATTCTCTCGTCTTAATCGTCGGCGCCTTGAAATATACATCTGATACCAAATTTCAACCTAAAGATTCAATTGTTAATTTCACAGATGACACAGCGATTGTAAAAATTCAAGGTAAACTCATCTCGCTACCTGAAGTTAAAAATGGTAGAACAAATTTAGTCATCTCTACAAGCAAAGTTTTCAAACAGAACAAGGTGATTGATGTTTCAGGTGATGTGTTTGTTTCAATAAGAAAAGGGAAATCGCCATTTGATAGTTTACCCAAAATTGGATATGGAGATGAGATACAAATCATAGGGATTTTAAAAGAGCCGATAAAATCAAGAAATCCTGAGGAATTCGATTTCGCAAAATATTTGAAGATAAACGACATTGATGCAGTTTTACTTTCCTACATGTTCAGCCATATCAAAATCACGCAAAGATTTAATTTTGACATTCTCAGCCCTCTTGAATTCCTTCAAAGAATCACATTTACAGTTAGAAGTTATGGTTTACAAATTTTTGATAAACTTCTACCCCTTGAAGAAGCATCCTTTGTTAAAGGTTTAGTTCTCGGCTACAGGGGTGAAATTTCAAAAGATGTTCAGCAATACTTTATCAACACTGGAACATATCACATCCTTGCTGTTTCAGGGTTGCATGTCGGCATAATAACTTCAATGTTTTTCGCCTTAACAGGTTTTCTAAAGGTCAACCTTACATTCCGAGTTCTTTTGACCATATTCGGTCTAATTTTTTATGCCTTTACCGTTGGCTTACCACCATCGGTTGTAAGGGCGACTTTGATGGCTTCAATCTTTTTGCTCGGAATGGCAATTGAAAGAAGGGTTGATATCTTTAATCTTCTCGGTTTTTCAGCAATCATAATTTTACTTTTTGATTCAAAACAAATTTTTCATCCCGGTTTTCAACTTTCATTTTCAGCGGTTGCCTCGCTTGTTTATTTCTATCCCAAAATCTTCAAATTCCTTTCCAAAGCTTTTCCGTTCGTCGCTCGAAAATACATCCTTCCGGTTGCGACACTACTTGTGGTCTCGATGAGTGCACAAATTTTAACATTGCCCTTTACAATTTCATACTTCAACAAAATTTCCATTATCTCAATCGTTGCAAATGTTTTCATTGTCCCTCTCGTTGGACTTGCTGTACCACTTGGTTTCGCGGTGCTTTTATTTTACCCTCTATCAAATTTCGTTGCCCAGATATTTGCTAACAGTCTTTGGTTAGTTTTGAAGTTAACCCTTGCCATTGCGAAATTTTTTGCTCAATTTCCATTCGCTTATATTGAAGTAGATGAAACATTGACGATTTATCTTTTTTTACTTATCTGCTTTTTCATTTTCTTACTGACAATAAAATTTCAAAGCACCATGAAAAGAATAATTTTTGCATTTCTAATCCTGGCGAACATTTATATTTACTTTGCCCCGAACGGTGTTATCTCAACCTTAACAGATAAGTTTATACCTGAAAATTCAAACCTTGAGATCACAGTTTTAGATGTTGGTCAAGGCGATGCCATCTTTGTTCAATTTCCCGATGGGAAAAATCTTTTAATTGACGGCGGAAATAAAACCTTCAATTTTGACCCTGGACAAAGAATAATTGAACCATTCTTAAAGAAAAAAGGAGTTAAAAAAATTGATGCAATACTTGTAACACACCCGCACAACGATCACATTGGTGGAATTCCATACATCCTTGAAAAATTTGATGTCGGAGCTGTAATTGACAATGGTATGGATTACAATTCTTCAATTTACAAAAAATATATCGAGATCATCCAAAGCAAAGGAATAACTCACATGACAGCAAGGGCAGGCAATAGAATTGAAATAACAGAGCAAGCAAGAATTTATGTTCTTCATCCGATAGAGCCATTTATCAGAAATTTTGATAAAGAAGATAGATACGGAGCGGGACATGATGTGAATAATTCATCGGTCGTAATAAAAATCCAATACCGTGATAAATCATTTCTTTTTACAGGGGACGCAGAAAAGGAGGCGGAGGAGTCGATGATAAAAATTTATGATACATTTTTAAAAAGCGACTGGATAAAGGTTGGACATCATGGAAGCGAGACAAGTAGCTCACCTGCGTTTGTTTTAAAAGTAAAACCAGAATGGGCTGTAATTTCGGTTGGAAAGTATAACAAATATAATCATCCATCTGATATAGTTTTGAGAAGATATAAATTAATTGGCACAAAAATTCACAGAACCGACGAAGAAGGGGCTGGCGTTTTTAGGTCAAATGGAAAGGATATTGAGAAAATCCAATGGAGAAATTGATAAATCAAAGGTTAATTGTTATATTTACTTATGAAAACAAAAATTAACTTGGAACTCTTATGGCAGTTAGAATTACGGGCCATCATGTTGAAATGACAGAACAAATCAAAAATTATATTGAAAAAGAGGTAACACGACTTGATAAATTCTTCAATGGAATTATCGATGTCGAGGTAATACTCAGGCAGGACACAAAGCACAACCATTTAAAAGAAGTTGGGATAATGGTTAAGGTCTACGAGCATAAACTTACGGCAAAAGCTACCGACCAAGACATACTCAAAGCTTTTGATAAATCTTTAACAAAGGTTGAAAAACAACTCATAAAGTTCAAGGATAAACTAAAATCACACAGATAGAAAAATGTTCAATAAAGAATTCAAAGAAATCCAAAAGACGCATATAACTGTTGGTTTCTTTTACGAATCGGGGAAAGAACTATTTAAACTTAAATCGCTTAATGGTGAGGTTGGTTTTGATAGAAAAATCACAGATAAAAACATTCATCGCCCTGGGCTTGCGCTTGCTGGTTATGTCGAGCTATTTACATACAATCGAATTCAAGTGTTTGGAAATACAGAAATAAAATATCTTCAAAGTTTATCACCTGAGGAGAGAATCAAATCGATCAAAAACATTTTACAGTTTGAAATTCCTTGCGTCGTCATAACTAATGATAATCTCTTACCAGACAACTTGCTCGACCTTTTCACAGAAAAACAGGTAGCGGTTTTTCAAACGCCTCTTGAGACAACGAAACTTGTTTACTTCATCAGCGATTTTCTGGATGACCAATTCGCCCCTCAAACCGTCGTTCACGGCGACCTCGTTGATGTCTACGGCATAGGCCTTCTCTTCGTAGGTCGCTCTGGAATTGGAAAAAGCGAAATAGCGCTTGATCTCGTTGAAAGAGGACATAGACTCGTCGCAGATGATGTAGTCCTCATAACGAAAAAAGGCGAAAACATTTTAATTGGGACTTGCAATTCGGTGACCAAACATTTTATGGAAATAAGAGGACTTGGCATAATCGATGTGAAAAATATGTTTGGGATAAGGGCGATCCGTTACCAAAAAAGGGTTGAAGTCGTTGTTGAGCTCCTTGACTGGGATCCTAAGGAAGAATACACACGAACAGGGCTTGATGAAGAACATATTTCAATACTTGGCGTTGAAATCCCCCTCATTAAACTCCCCATTTTCCCAGGGAAAAACATCACTGTAATTGCAGAGGTTATAGCGCTTAATCATCTTTTAAAACATTACGGATATGATTCCGCAAAAGAATTTAACAAAAATCTTGAAACCATTTTAAGGCAAAAAGCGTCAACTATAAAAACCGCCGATATCCCGATTGAAAGAATAACAAGATATTTTGAACATGACTTTGAATAATAAAAAGATAAATTAAATGCGGATTAATCATCTTCTGTTCTTTTTATCATTGATCACACTAATTACCCTTGCAAGTTGCACAAAGGAAATTGAGAAAAATTACATAATAATAGGAAGTACGATTGATATTGATTCATTCAACCCTTATCTTAGCACTTCGCTTTTCACGCAAGACTTGCTTGATAGAGTATATTTGCGCCTCGCGACTGAACAAGAGGATTATAAGACATTTACCCCACTCCTTGCAAAGCGTTGGGAATGGTCAAAGGATTCAACACAAATAACCTTTTATCTTCGAAACGACGTTTACTGGACCGACGGGGTCAAAACAACTGCCTATGATGTTGAATTCAGTTTTAAAGTGGCAACATCACCTGAAGTCGCCTGGCTGAACGCTGAAGACATAATTAGAAACATCGAATTTGTAAAAGCCTTGAATGAAACAACTTTGATCGTTAAATATCGCTATGTCTACCCATATCAACTGACCGATATAAACGATGTTTGGATAATTCCAAGACATATTTATGAAAAAGTTCCTTTTTCTGAATGGAGAAGAAATGGTTATTTTGATGAAAAGCCAGTTACAAATGGACCATATAAAGTTGCCCGCTGGGAAAGAGGACAAGTAATTGAGCTTATAAAAAACGAAAATTACTTTGACAAAAATTATCCCAAAATTCCAAGGATTTTTGTTAAAATAGTTCCAAATGAATCAAATTTGCTTCTTCAATTCTTAAATGGTGAAATTGATGTTTTACCGTCAATCCCCCCAGCAGTTGCGGAAAAATACGAAAACAATCCAAATGTTAAATTCATAAAATATCCCTTCCTTGCCTATGAATATATCGGATGGAATCAAAGAAATCAGATTTTCGCTGATAAAAGAGTTCGACAGGCGTTATCCTATGGTATAAATGTTGACGAAATAATTAAAGTTATATTGAGGGGAAATGCAGTTCGTGCTACTTCACCATTTCCATCAATTTTTTGGGCTCACAATGAGAAATTGAAACCATATCCATATAACCCCGAAAAAGCCAAAAAACTTTTATCCGAAGCTGGTTGGAAAGACAGCGATGGCGATGGAATCCTTGACAAAATAATAAATAACAAGAAAGTCGACTTCAAATTTACACTGATAACAAATGCGGAAAATCTAACGAGGAAAGAAGTTGCAACTGCCATCCAAAATGATTTATTAAAACTTGGCATAAAAATGGAAATTCAAGTTTTCGAATTCAACACATTTATGCGTCATATACTAAACAGAAACTTTGATGCGGTTCTTTCAGGGTGGAGAGTTGCTACAAAACCAGACTTGGCAACCCTATTCCACTCCGAGGCAATAAAAACAGGGCATAATATCGTATCATATTCAAATCCATACTTCGATAAATTGAACGATTCAGCTGCGGTTTTGAACAATCTTTCACAAGCAAAGATATTATGGGATAAGGTTCAAGAGATAATTTACGATGATCAGCCTTACACCTTTCTCTATGAGCCAGTGCGAATAAATGGTATAAGCAAGCGGATAGATTTAAAAACAGTGCGGATGAACAGCATAAGTTTTCTCTATAACCTACACGAGTGGGAATTAAAATAACAAATACCCATGGGCTTCATTTTAAAACGGCTTATAAATTCCATATTTTTATCATTCGGAATTGCTATTGTCGTTTTTTTACTGTTAAGAATTTTACCATCTGTATCTTTCTCGGATATTTATCTTAACCCCAGATTATCCGAAGAGATGATCCGAAGGATAAAATCTGCATATGGACTTGATGAGCCCATCTCCATTCAATTTTTAAACTGGCTTAAAGAAATTATAACTGGAAATCTAGGCTTCTCGTTCATCTATCGCAAGCCCGTCATAAATTGCATTATGGAATCTTTAAGCTCAACTTTGACGATAGGAATTCCAGCTTTAGTTTTTAGCTTTGGGGTAGGAATTTTAATTGGGATTCAATCTGCTCGCAACCGTGGCAAATTAATTGACCGCATCACTACCTCATCACTTCTCGTTTTATATTCAATTCCGTCGTTCTGGCTTGGGATAATTTTAATTCTTCTGTTTAGTTACACATTTAGATTATTTCCGCCGTCGGGACTTCACTCTTTCAATTTCAACGAGCTGAATTTCTTTGAAAAAATTTTTGATCTTCTCAGACATATATTTCTACCAGCTTTAACATTGGGAACCCCACCAATGGCAGCAATTGCAAGATTCACAAGAAATACAATGCTAAAAGTTTTATCCCAAACATACATAAAAACAGCTATAGCAAAAGGTCTTGACCAGAAAACAATTTTTTACAGACATATTTTGCCTAACGCTCTTCTACCGGTCATAACCCTTTTTGGGCTTTATCTTCCAATTTTCTTTGCAGGTTCAATAGTGATTGAGGAAATCTTCTCAATCCCGGGAATTGGTAAATCAACGGTTGATTCCATCCTTCAAAGAGATTATCCCTTAACCGTTGGGATAACACTATTTGTTTCATTTATCGTAATCTTGGGAAACCTAATTTCAGATATTTTATATTCAATTTTTGATCCAAGAATAAGGTTGAAATGAAAACACAAAGAAAAATACTTGCGATTGCAATTTCAATTATTTTGTACCTATCTTTCGCCGATATAATAATTCCATTTGATCCAATCGCCTCACCTGATAAGCAAAACCTTTCAAACCTGCCCCCTTTTTCAAAAGCATATGAATTAACATTTGAAACCGGAGAAAAAATATTCGTTCTCAACTATAGAATTTACGATGGCTTTATATACTATGATCAAAAATTTTCATCTGGAAAGATTGAGATTAAGAAACTTAAAAAGATCAAAACGCTTTTGTTTATCTTTGGCACAGATAACCTTGGGAGAGATGTTCTCAGCAGAACAATTTATGGTGGCAAATTTTCATTGATAATTGGAATTCTTTCATCTTTGTTCGCTTTTTTGATGGGCACTTTTGTTGGAACTATTTCAGGGTATTTCGGTGGAATCATTGATAAAATTTTGATGCGGGCAACAGATGTGTTTCTTGCCTTCCCGAAATTATTTTTAATTTTAGTTATTGTTGCATTTATCCCCAATCAAACAATTTTCTCGCTCATACTCATACTTTCATTGCTAAATTGGATGTCAATTGCACGATTTGTAAGAGCTGAATTTCTAAGACTTAAAGAAATGGAATTTATACTTGCCCTTGAATCAATCGGTTTGCCTGGATTAAGAATAGCGATGAAACATATCCTTCCCAATGCTATTGCCCCAGCCCTAATAAATATTCCATTAATGGTAGGAGATATTATACTCACAGAATCAATTTTAAGTTTTCTCGGTTTTGGAATTCAACCGCCAACTCCAACCTGGGGAAACATGATAAGCGAAGCGGAGAAAAGCTTGATTTCAACTTGGTGGTTGCCAATTTTGCCTGGAATTTTAATTTCTGGAACTGTTTTGATAATGAATTGGATTTCAGACATAACTTTTGAATCAAGAACTTGATGTACCCTCCAAGCCAACCCCAGAATCAGATTACCTTTTGATTTTTTAACTTCTCTTTTTTAAACTTAATTAAATAAAAGATTCGTCCAAGAGCTATGAAATTTAACATGCTTATAGCAATTATATTTATAGCGTTTATAATCGTTGGATGCAGTTCGCTTGAAGCACCTGAAGATGAATATATTTACAGCAAGATTTCCATTGAAAAAGTCTTAATTAAAGATGAAACTGGTAAAATTACGGATACAATAAAAATTAATCATAGGTTCACAACTGAAATACATGGTTGGCTCCCAAACACATGTTGGGAAGTTTACAAAATTGATGTTCAAGAGTTTGAAAATGAATTTAAGATAACTCCCATGTCAAGAATGAAAAAATCTAGCGTTTGCCTCCAGATTATAGTCGCATGTTCAGCATCCGTTGACCTTATTGCCAGAACTACTGCTGATACGCTTAGAATTTCAGCTATCGGCGTTGATAAAACAATTACCAAAACAATTAAGGTCATACAAGAGTAAACATGCCACCTAATATTGAAATTGAAAAGCCTGATGAATTTTACCCTACAAGATGCGTTCAGCTTGCACTAAAAGGTATCAGCTCGGATTCACTGGTTGAACACATAATTGTAAAAACAATAGAAATTCACTCAAACTATAAAAATTTAACATGAACACAGCAATTATTTTCTTTACATCGTGCATAATCATCGGATATGCTTTAACAGAGGCGCAAGGCAATCAATATATTTACGATAAAATTTTAGATATTGAAAAAATCGTAATTAAAGATAAAACTGGCGAAATTATTGACACGATAAAAATCAATCACAAGTTCACACTTGAAATATATGGTTACCTTCCAGACCCATGCTGGGAAGTTTACAAAACCGATCTTAAAGAACTTAAAAATGAATTTAAAATAAACCCGATGGCGAGAAGGCAAAAAGCTAAAGTTTGCATTCAAGTTATACAACCATGCACTGTATCTGTAGATCTTATCGCAAAAAGCACATCTGATACGCTTAAAATTTCAGTTATCAGCAAAATTAAAACAGTTACTAAAACAATTAAAATCATACAAGAGTAACCATGCCTTCTCAAATTGAAAAGCGAGATGAATTTTACCTCGCAAGATGTATTCAACTTGCGTTGAAAGGTAAAGGTTATGTCAGCCCTAATCCAATGGTTGGATGCGTAATTGTCAAAGATAACAAAATCATCGGTGAAGGGTATCACGCAAAATATGGGGAAGAACATGCCGAAGTAAATGCGATAAAGAACGCCACTGAAAGCGTTGAAGGTGCAACTTTATATGTCAACCTTGAGCCATGCGTCCATTACGGAAAGACACCACCTTGTGTTGACTTGATCATCGAATCAAAAATTAAGAAAGTTGTAATTGGAACTCTTGATCCAAATCCACTCGTAAACGGAAAGGGGGTTGAAAAGCTTAAGAAAGCGGGGATTGAAGTTAAGGTTGGAGTTTTTGAAGAGGAATCAAAAAAATTAAACGAAGCATTTTTCAAATATATAACTCAAAAGATTCCATTTGTAGCTCTTAAAATTGCCCAAACAATAGATGGAAAAATCGCTGATATCGAAGGAAACTCAAAATGGATAACATGTGAACAATCACTTCACTTTGTTCATCAATTAAGAAGTGAATATGACGCCGTTTTAATAGGCAGTCGCACCGCAAGGCTTGACAATCCAAATCTCACCGTTAGACTCGTTGAAGGCAGAAATCCCTACAGAGTTATACTTGACTCCGCCCTTAGCTTACCACTTGAGTTAAATGTATTCTCGGATAAGTTCACAGATAAAACCATCGTCTTTACTTCGGTAAATTCGCTTAAAGCAAAAAAGGAAAAAATCGAAAAACTCAATTCACTTGGGATAGAAGTTTTAACCGCAAAATCAATGAGAAGAAAACTTGATTTAAAAGATGTGCTTGAAAAACTTGCACAGAAAGGAATAACTTCAGTTCTTGTTGAAGGTGGTGGGAAAATTTTCACTGAGTTTATAAAACAAAAACTTGCTGATAAGGTCTTTGTTTTCATCGCTCCCAAAATTCTTGGTAAAGGGATCCAAAGTATAAGCGATGTTGGAATAAAGTCAATTCGAGATATAATAACCTTGAAGGAAATCTCGGTTCAAAGCTTCGGGGATGATGTTTTAATAACAGGCTATCTTTAATGTTGTTTATGAGCATTAACAATATAAACTCCCGTAAAATATCCAATAGCAGAGCCAAGGAAAACATCCGAAAACCAATGCTGATTGTTATAGACACGAGCAAGCGCAGTCAAAACAGCTGGGGTATAAATTAAAAATTTGATAAATTTACTCTCAAATTTTGAAGCTATTACCGTTGAAACAGCAAAGCTCAAGGTTGCATGTCCTGACGGTAATGAATAAAATTTATTCCCACCGAAACTAAATGGATGAAATTTAAATTTTTCTCCGCTTACATATGGTCTCTCTCTACCAAAAGCAATTTTTAAACATGTCGTCACAAACCCAGATAAAGCACCAGCTTCAAAAACCATAAGCCCTGTTTCCCTGATTTTGTCATTTCCCGATAAAATTCCCGAAGAGTATAATGTTCCCCCTATTAAACCCCACATCCATACAGTTCCATAATAATTATCGATCTTCATCGCAGTTTTAAATGTGGCATTGTCAATTTTTTGAAAGTCTTTGTTAAAATGGTCGAAATTAAAAAGAAAAATTGTCCCAGCTCCTACAATGGATACACGAATGATATCCTTATTATCAAATCTTAACGGAGAAGATAGATAATTCACAGAATTCTTTGCGAAAATCTTAACATCATAATTCAATTTATCAAGCAAATTTTGAGATGAAGAAATCCCAAGCAAAAGTTGAAGATGTAAAATTAACGAAAAAATCAAAATTAAAATTTTTCTCAGCCTCATTTTTTACCTGCCTTTATTTGACTTTTACCTTCACCGAGTTTAAATTTTATCAAAAAACAAAAGCACAAAGAGATGAAAATTAAGAACCTTATCTTAGTCGTCCTTCTGCTCCTAACAAGTTGCAGTAAAAAAGAAGACATATCCTTGCTTGAAAGAGCCGACAAGGAATATCAAAAGAAGAACTTAAAAACAGCAATTGAGCTTTACAATAACTTCGTCCAAAAATATCCTCAAAATTTAAAATCAGCCGAAGCGCTTTTCAAACTTTCACAGATTTATTTAAGCGAACTTCGCATGCCAAAAGAAGCGATAAAATTCTTAGAACAAATCATTCAAAATTATCCGAACACGAAGGAAGCGATGAACGCCCTCTTCATGCTTGGTTTCATCCATGCCAATGAAATCCACAATTACGAAAAGGCAAAGGAATACTATCAAAAATTCCTTGAGTTATATCCGAACTCCGAGCTTGCAGTGTCTGCGAAATTTGAACTTGAAAATCTTGGCAAAGAACCGCAAAAAATCATAACCAAGTAAACCTCACAGATAAAGTATCTGGTGATTAAACTCGAACATCTCAAGATCATCAAACAGTCTATTTATTAAACTTGGTCCATATTTGTTGAGAAAATAGGTTATATTTAAAACTCTTTCTTGGAGTTCATCCTCAGGGAGCAAGTTAAGTTTTAGCTTTTCAATCTGCTTTGCTACAATTTCGTTTCGTTTTTGATTCATGTTTATCGTTTTTTCATAGATGCTATTTATGTGATAAAGAATTTTACTGCTCGAGTTATCAACGGCTCCACCAAGCGATGGTTCTATATTAGAAACGAAATCTTTGATCTCCCCAAGAAGTGATTCAATCCTCGATCTTACGGTATGGAAAAATCCATCGATGTCAACATCTAAACTCTCAGCCGTAATCTTCTTCGCAACAGACGGAAAATCGGAAAAAATCTCATGAATATTAATGTTGTATTTCTCTAAAACCTTTCTAACCTTTGGTTCAATTAGAGTTGCACTTATCCTTGGGAAAATGACAGGCATTGGAACTCCGAAGTAAACATAGGCAGGTTTAAGTTGTGCGAAGTAAGCAATTTCAGATGGACCCGCAATGTAAGAAATCGTCGGTAAAAGCGTATCTTGACATATTGGCCTTAAGATTACATTGGGGCTCAACGCCTGCGGATTTGTCTCAAGTATATGTTTAAGTTCCCCCTTGCTAAATTTAAACCTCACACCCTTCAATCTGAACATTCCTTCTTCATCGGCTGGTTCAATTGGATACCGCCCACCCCTGTAAAGTAAAAATAAATTAATAGCTCTGGGTTTAGCTTGAGCATGATAATTTCTTTTCTCAAGTTCAGCGCTTACATCAATTATTCGATTGGAAAGTTTCGGGTGCTCATCTATCTCTTTTTCAAAAACGGGTGTGAGAAGTTTCTTTAAATTAGCATCGTTTGGGTTCAAAAAGATCAGACCGAAATTTTTGAAAAGCTCACCAACATATCTTGCGAACGCCTCAACAAAGCTAATATCTTTTTGATACGCCGAGTTAACAAGGCTTAAAACAGCTTCTTTAAACTCGCTGTCTTGAAGTTCATCTTTAAGTTTTTGTAAAACATTTTCGATCCCGTCATCAAATTTGATTTCTCCAACAGGACCATAATTTTCCTTAAACCCATCGGCAGGGACAAATTCAACCTTAATTAGTTCGTTATTTGCATTAAAAATTTTAGCATGGTTTGCTTCAAAGAAATCATGATCTTCACTTTCAAGATAAAAAACTGGCACAAAATTATAATCGGGAAATTTTTCGGACAAAAAGTGAGAAAGTTTTATCGCCGTTATAATCTTATAAATCGTGTAAAGTGGACCTGAGAGAAATCCAACTTGTTGCCCTGTGACCACCGCAAGGGTGTTATCACGAGAAAGAAGTTCAAGATTTTCACTGGCGTAATGATTTCCATAAGAGAAGTTTTGCCTCTTTAAAACTTGGACAACTTCCCCCCCTATTTTTGTAATTCTTCAAAACCGTTTCAATTAAACTAGGCAAATTATCAAAATCGTTAAAATCATGGTTGTAAAACTCTTTAACGCTCTTAAAGTTATAGATATAATCAATGAACAAAAGCGTCAATCCGCCATAATTTGGAAAAAGATAGCGAAAATTTACAGGTTGCATTGTTTTAAATTTATATTTGATTTCAAATTTCCTCGACAATTATTTCAGGTTTAACAAGCTCCTTTGGTATCAGCGTTGGCCAATACGCAATGACTTCGCTTGGATGTGGGCGACCACCACCAAAACCAGTCACGCCAGGAGGACCTGTCAATATCAAAGCTGGCACCTCACGACCAAATCTATCAACAGCTTCAAAACTTTTACCACGAACAGCAATTCTTAACACAACTTCGTTTGGTTCTTCAATCTTATGCGCAAGAGGACCATGGCATGAATTATAACCAAGAAATTCTGTATGTATCTCTTCAAACTCAAGTCCGAGATCCTTCAACCTCGCCCTTATTATTTCATCCGCCTTTTTTGCCTTCTCGAGGGCATCAGGCCATGAATATGTCAAAGTTCCAACAGCCATGTAACCATCGAAATAAGACATCGAAACTTTATAAAATTTGGTTGGTGGTTTTCCCTTAACACCGTAAACTCTAACTCTATCTTTCCCTACCTGTTCAAGTTTTATCGTTGTAAAATCAGCAATAACTTCGGGGGTTATGTAGTTCGTCGGGTCGCCAATTTCATATACAAGCTGTTCTGTGACACTTTGAACGGTTACAAGTCCACCTGTGTTTTCATGCTTCGTTATGATGATCTCCCCGTTCGGATAAGCCTCGGCGATTGGAAAACCAATATGAGCCATATCCGGGACGGAGCGCCAATCATATGAAAAATTACCACCGGTTGCTTGAGCTCCACACTCAAGTATATGACCTGCGACTATTCCACTGGCAAGCTTGTCATAGTCAGTTTCGCTCCACCCGAATTCATAAATCATCGGTGCAAGCGTGATACCTGTATCAGTTACCCTTCCAGTAATTACAATTTGAGCGCCCTGTTTTAAAGCCTCAGCGACCGGAAAAGCGCCGAAATAAACATTTGCGCTTGTTATTCTGTCACGGATCTTTTCAATTGGTTCACCCGTGTCCATATTTTTGAAGTCAACGCCCATCTTGATGAAATCATCAATTTTATCAAGTATGTCATCCCCAAACACAACTCCTATTTTTAAGCCCCTTATCCCAAGCTTTTGTGCAACTTTAAAAATTACATCTCTACATGCGATTGGGTTAACACCTCCGCCGTTCGTTATAACCTTAATGTTTTTCTCAACAATTATCGGCAAAATTCTTTCCATCAAATTTACAAAATCACGAGCATAGCCAAGGTTTGGATCTTTTTTCTTTTGCTTCTGCAAGATCGACATTGTGACCTCAGCAAGATAATCCATCACAAGATAATCCACAGGTCCTTTTGTGACCTGATGGACTGGGGCTTCAAGCCAATCCCCCCAAAATCCCTGCCCCGATGCGATTCTTATTTTTTCCTTCATTTCACCAATGTTAATTTCTTTAAAATTCTATCCCCAAAAATTTAAGGATCTGCCAACGGTAAATTATGACTATGCAAGCAATAAGCCACAGAAAGATGTTAGCAATTATGCCAATATCGCCCAAAATCACATCTGTTGGATTTTCCCCGCTTTTCTTTTGGTAAATTAAATACATATATCTGAAAATCCCGTAAAGAACGAAAACAGTTGTATATATCAACGCTTCGGTTTTAAAAAGGGAAACTGTTCTTTCTGAAATGGTGTAAAGAGCGTAAGAGATAACCGCACCACCTGCAGCTATGCCAAGCATTTGATCAGTAAACTTTATGTTGTATTCATCGAGAACTTTCCTTTGCTCAGTTAAGCCTGAATTTGGATTTTGAATTGAAAAATAAAGTTCCATTCTTCTTTTTGAAATAGCAAGGAAAAGTGAAAGGAAAAGCGTCGTTATAAAAAGCCACTTTGAAACGACCACATTAATTGCATATGCTACCACAAGAACTCTAAACATAAAACCAATCGCTATGACAAAAACATCAACAAGAACGATCTGCTTTAATTTGAAAGAGTAAAGGAGCATAAGCAAAAAATAGAGAATGATCAAAAGTCCCGCCTTTAATGGAAGTTGCAAAACTAAAGCGAAACCAACGACAAAAAGCGAAATTGAAAATAGCAAACCCTGCCATACCTTAACACGACCAGAAGCAATCGGCCGATTTCTTTTTACGGGATGAGCCCTGTCCGATTCCCTATCAGCGATGTCATTTATCACATAAATTGATGAAGCTACCAAAGAAAAGGAAAGAAAGGCTATAAATTCAATTTTTACCTTTTCAAAATCTAACAAATGATGCGAAAAAATAAGCGGAGCAAAGATAAAGAAATTTTTTAGCCATTGCTTTATCCTTGCAAGCCTAACATAATCAAAAAACAAATCTTTTCCACTCTTTGGTTTGATTTTATCTATCAGCTTGCGTTTCAATCACAAACTTAACAATCAAAATACAAGTGGTTCTTGATAAACTCCCCAAACCTCCTTCAGCGTGGCTGTCATCTCACCGAGAGTACAATAAGCCCTCACACAATCAAGTATCTTTGGCATAAGCGGTTGATCCTCTTCAGCAGCTTTTTTAAGCTCAGCAAGCGCTCTCTCCACCTCCGCTTGATTTCTCGTCGCTCTTACTTCCGCAAGCCTCTTCTTTTGCTTATCCGCTACTTCTGGCGGTATCCTTAGAATTGGAATTTCAACGGGCTCATCCTCAACGAATTCATTTACACCGACAATTATTCTTTCCTTTCTGTCAAGTTCCTGTTGATATCTATAAGCTGATTCAGCGATCTCACGCTGGAAGAAACCATCTTCAATTCCTTTTATAACACCTTCAAGCATTGAACCATTTGATGAGTATGCCTCAATTTTTCGGAAATACTTCTCTACTTCCTCTTCAATTTTATTTGTCAGCGATTCAATGTAATAACTCCCACCAAGCGGATCAATCACATTTGCCACGCCAATTTCATAAGCTATAATTTGCTGAGTCCTCAAAGCTATCTTCGCAGCTTTTTCGGTTGGGAGAGCGTAAGTTTCATCCATTGAGTTTGTATGCAGGCTTTGTGTTCCACCAAGAACTGCAGCAAGAGCCTCAAACGCTGTCCTAACGATATTATTTTCTGGCTGCTGCGCTGTAAGCGAGCATCCAGCTGTTTGAGTATGGAATCTCAACATCCAAGATCTTGGATTTTTCGCTCCGTATCTTTCACGCATATATCTTGCCCAAATTCTACGAGCTGCTCTGAACTTGGCAATTTCTTCAAAAAAGTCAAGGTGAGAATTAAAGAAGAAAGACAACCTTGGAGCAAATTCATCAACATCCATTCCAGCATTAATACATGCTTCAACATATGCAAAACCATCTGCAAGTGTGAAAGCAAGTTCCTGAACAGCAGTTGCCCCGGCTTCACGAATGTGATAACCACTTATCGAAATCGGGTTCCACTGCGGGACATAATCTTTGGCAAATCTTATGGTGTCAACGATCAACTTAATTGATGGCTCAGGTGGATAAATCCACTCCTTTTGAGCAATGTATTCCTTCAAAATATCATTTTGGATTGTTCCTCTAAGCTGGTTAAATTTAACGCCCTGTTTTTCCGCCGTAACAAGATACATAGCCCAAATCATCGCAGCTGGAGCATTGATTGTCATAGAAGTTGAAACCTGATCAAGGGGTATATCTTTAAAAACGATCTCCATATCTGCAAGCGAACTCACAGATACACCACAGACGCCGACTTCACCTTCAGCCATAGGGTCATCTGCATCTATCCCCATCAAAGTTGGCAGATCAAAAGCAACACTTAAACCCGTTTCCCCGTGTTTCAGCAAAAACTTAAATCTTTGATTTGTATCCTCGGGTGTCCCAAAGCCCGCAAATTGTCTCATGGTCCATAATCTACCACGGTACATGTTATAATGGATTCCCCGGGTGTAGGGATATTCACCCGGAAAACCAAGTTTTTCCATATAATCAAACCCCTCAAGGTCATCAGGGGTGTAAAGCATCTGAACTTCTATATCGCTAATCGTTGTAAACTTTATCCCGGTTCTCTTCATTGAAGAATTTTCAGCTTTTTCAAGCCACCTCTTCTTTGCCTCACGGATTTTGTCCGTGTTGTTCATGGTGTTGCTCCTTTTTTCTTTTAGTTTTGCAGGTTGCAACTTCTTTTAAATTTACATAATTGCCATCCTTTGTCAAAACTTACTTCAGAGAGGAAAGAACTTTTTGCAACTCTTCAAAGTGTTTCGGGTCCCTAACATTATAGCGCCAATTTATATAAGCTATTTTCCCATTTTTATCTATGACAAAAATTGTTCGCTTGTTATATCCAGAAGCCTCATCGTAGGAATCATAAAGCTTTGCAACCTCATGTTTATGATCGCTTAAAAGCTTAAATTGTAAATTCAAATGCTTTGCCCATTCATGGTGCGAAAAGACATAATCCCCACTTATTCCGAGAACCTCTGCATCAAGCTTTGAAAGTTCAGCGAAGTTATCCCTAAATGTACACATCTCAGTTGTGCAACCGCCACTCCAATCAGCTGGGTAGAAAGCAAGAACAATATTTCTTTTCCCGATCAACTCAGACAAGCTAATCCCGCTAAAAACAATCGTGTCCTTTGTAGCATACGGCAATTTAAAATCAATAGCTTTATCCCCAACTTTTAAAGATTGTGAACTAACATTTAAAAAGAGAAAGATTAATAACAAAGTAAGATAAATTATCCTGCGCATAAGCCTTATCCTTTTTTGGTTTTAAATTTACATTTTTTCTTAGATAAGTTTCAACCTTCACATTATCAATCTATCCGACCGACAATGTCAAAATCACGGCAAAGTTTCAAAAAGACAATTTTATTTATCTCAAGCGGACCTATCAAAAAATTTACTTGAATAATTTCAATAAAAAATTTATCTTTTCAAAAAACGCCTTTTTGAAAATGCGATACCTTTACTTAATCATGCTTGCTTCTTTACTTTCAGCATGCACCACATCAAAGTTAACACTTACAAACGATGAAATAGTTTCAAAAATCAATCAAATCGGGAAAAAATACGGGGTAGGTAGACTTGGGGTTTCAGCAAAAAATTTCATCACTGGTGAAACAATTCAAATCAACGCTGACTCCCTTTTCCCAACCGCAAGCGTGATAAAGGTGCCAATACTTGTAGAACTATTCTATAAGTTTGAAGAAGGAAAATTGAAAAAAGACACACTCATTTCATTTGATGATTCGCTTAAATATGGTGGTTCGGGTGTTTTACAATACTTTTACGATGGAGCTAAGCTTAAGTTGATAGATGTCGCAGTTTTAATGATAATTTTAAGTGATAACACCGCAACGAATCTTGTACTTGATTGCTTTGCCGACGAACACGACGCAAAACTTGAAGCCGTAAATAACAGGATGAAGGAACTTGGACTTAACAATACAAAAATTTTAAATAAGTTAATGTCCTTCAAAACCAAAAAGAAAACACCAGAAGCAATGAGATTCGGCGTTGGCTATACAACCCCAAACGATATGGTTAAACTCCTCGAACTTCTCGCAAATGGGAAAGTTATAAACCCCGAGATATCTGCTGAGATAATTAACATAATGAAAAACAATCAAGACTATGAAATGATGAAAAGATATTTATCTGAAAATGTCACCGTCGCAAATAAATCTGGTTCAATTGATAAAATGAAAGCAGATATCGGGATTGTTTATGCGAAATGTGTTACCTATGCTGTTGCAATTTTTTGTGATGAGCTTTCTGAAGTTTCATACGCCGTTGACAATAAAGGACATCTCGCAGTCGCTGAAATCTCAAAACTTATATTCGATTACTTCACAAAAGGAAATTGCAAATAAACTATAAGACAAAAAATGAAACCGCCGAACTCATCCAATAATTTAAGCAAGTATGAACAAAGTTTTGCTGATTTCGCCTGCGATTATTCAATTAAAGCGAGGGCGATCGCCTCAGTTTCACTCGCATTAACTTTTATAGCTTTAAACTTCATTTTCAAACTTTCACTTCCAATTCATATCTTCACAATTGCTGCTTTATTTCAATCTTTGATAAACCAACCATATCGTTTTCTGCGAAATCTGTTAAAATCGAGCGACAAAGTTCTGTTTATAACAAACATCATCGACATAATTGTTATTAGCATCGTTGTTTACTATGTAGGGGGATTATCTTTTACATTTGCAGGTTTTCTTTATTTAATTGTCATAGTTTTTAATGGAATTTTTGGGGGAACGACAAGAGCGTTGGTACTGGCAATTCTAAGTTCACTTGCAGTTATATTTCTTTACATCTTTGAAACACTTGAAATCCTTTATCACCCTACACTTATCACATTTCAAATCTCGGAACTTCAAAAAGTTGTACTTTTAATATCTTATATAGCCATTTTCTTTATTTTCGCAGTTCTTGCTCATATACCTTCGCAAAGGTTAAAACATGAACTTGTAAAACAGCGCGAAATTACCGCACAACTCGAACAGGAACATTTTATAACTGAAATGCTTTATGAGATTACAAACACAGTTATACGAGCCGAATCAATTGAAGAAGTTTATCAGCAAACATTAGATGGAATCACAAAAGCTTTAAATATAAACAAGGCATCCATTCTTTTATTTGACCCTGATGGTATTATGAGATTTAAGGCATGGGTTGGGCTATCGGAAAATTACAGGAAAGCAGTTGAAGGACATTCGCCATGGAAACCGGATGATCCCAATCCACAACCAATCTTTATAAGCAATGTAGAGAAGGATAGAACTCTTAACGAGAACCTAAAAAAGATAATTTTAAATGAAGGAATTAGGTCGCTTGGATTCATACCACTTGTTTTCAAAGGTAAGCTTCTTGGAAAATTTATGATCTATTATGAGCAACCGCACGAATTCACGCAGAGGGAAATAACTTTAATTCTCGCAATAGCAATACAGATATCTCTCTCGATAGGAAGAAAATTAATTGAAATTGAACTTACAAACTGGAGGGACAAATTCGAGAAGATAGTTCTTGCAATGAAAGAGGTCGTTTATGAATGGGATTTTGAGAATGACACGACAACTTGGGAGGGGGATCTCGAGGCTATCTTCGGTATAAAAAAAGAAGAGCTTAAAGAAAGAAAGTTTAGTTGGCAGGAATTTATTCACCCAGATGATGTTAATCTCATTATGCCAAAAATCAGCGATGCAATAAAAGGCACCGTTTCAACACTTGAGACGGAATACAGAATTAGAAGGAAAGATGGCAGTTCTATTTACTGCCTCGATTACGCTTATATAATTCGAGATGAAAACGGGAAAGCTATCAAAACAATCGGAATAATTTTTGATATAACCACACTTAAAGAAACGGAACAAAAGCTTTTAAAGAGAGAGAAAGTTTTAAAAGTGATAAACTATGCAGCGGGCATTTTAATAAAAACGATTGACTGGGAAAAAGAGATAGGCAAACTTATTGAAGCCCTCGGGGAATCAGCAGAGGTAAATTCTGTTTATCTATTCAAAAATCAGGAAAGAAACGGAGAACTTACAACAGGTTTAGTTGCAAGGTGGTACTCCTCAAATTTAGAGAAACAGGTAGAGGATTCACAATTACAAAACATATCATATAAGCTGAGTGGATTTGAAAGATGGCTTGATGTACTTGGAAGAAAAGAGGTTATACATGGATTTGTAAAAAACCTTCCCTTTAGAGAATATCTATTTTTAAGCTTTCTTGGAGTTAAGTCAATCCTTGTGGTTCCAATTTTCGTTGGTGATAAATGGTGGGGCTTTATAAGCTTAAACGACTGCAGGATTGAAAGAAAATGGGATGAGGCAGAAATTAATGCTATAAAAACATTCGCAGATATACTTGGGCTTACAATTCAAAGAAGCGAAAACGAAAAAGCGCTCCGTGAATCAGAGCAAAGATATAGAAAATTGTTCGAGGATTCAAAGGACCCAATTTACATAAGCACACCCGAAGGAAAGCTCGTAGATGTAAACCCAGCGTTTGTTGAACTTTTTGGATACTCATCAAAGGAGGAAATTTTAAAAGTTGATATACCAACAGAACTATACGAAAATCCAGAAGATAGAAAGAAAAATCTTGAAGCGATTGAAACACAAGGATATATAAAAGATTACGAACTTCATCTTAAGACAAAAGATGGCCGTAAACTTATAGTTTACGACACATCAACACCAATTTATGATGACAAGGGAAATATAATTGCATATCAGGGGATATTGCGTGATGTAACAAAAATTAAAATGCTTGAACAACAACTACTTCAATCTCAGAAAATGGAGTCGCTTGGAAGATTAACCGCTGGGATTGCTCATGACATTAACAATGCTTTAACTGTTATACTTGGAAACACACAGCTTGCAAAGCGACTTCTCACCCAAGGGGATATTGAAAAAGTTAATGAAAAATTTACAGAGATTGAAAATACAATAAGAAGAACAGGTGAATTTACGAAAAAGCTCTTGATATTCAGCAGAGAACAACCAGCAGTAATGAAAATAAGCGACCTGAATAGCATAGTAAATGATTTCACCAAAGTCATGCTAAAAGCTCTTCGTGAAAACATTAAAATCGAACTCATACTTGCACCAAAACTTCCAAATGTTAAAGTTGACCCTGCGCTGATAAATCAACTTCTTTTAAACCTTATAATTAACGCTCAAGAGGCAATCTATGGCGAAGGAAGGATAATAATTGAAACATACACAAGGTATATCGATCAAGAATATTGTGATTATCACCTCGAAGCAAAACCCGGCGAATATGTTGTTCTTTCAGTGTCTGATACTGGGATTGGAATAAGCAAAGAGATACTGCCAAGGATCTTTGAACCATTTTTCACAACAAAAGAACATGGAACGGGGCTTGGACTTTCAATAGTCTATGGAATTGTGAAACAACATGGTGGATTTATAAATGTTTACAGTGAGGTAAATCAGGGAACAATCTTCAGAATTTACTTCCCCGCGGTTTATGAATACGAAGAAGAGCGAGAAGCTAAAGAAGAAGCGAAACCTGAAATAAAGGGTGGCACCGAGACAATCCTTATAGCAGAAGATGAGGAAAAACTAAGAACAACCGTGATAGACATGTTACAAAGCCTTGGTTATAAGGTTTACTCAGCGAGCAATGGGCTTGAAGCAATTGAGATATTCAAAGAAAAAGCCAACGAAATTGATCTTGTCTTTCTTGATATTGTCATGCCAGTTTTAGGTGGTTACGAAGCGATGAAAGAAATCGTAAAAATAAAACCATCGATTAAGGTAATCTTTGCAACTGGATACAGCTTAAATGGGCTAAATTTAGAGTTTATTAAAGGTTTTGACCTGATTCAAAAACCATATTCCTACGAGACAATCGCTGTGAAAGTCAGAGAAGTTCTTGATAGAAAATGAACCTGCCAAAGAAATCAACGGCTAAGTTAAATTAAAAAATAAAAAGTTAAGAGAAATGCTAAAGGGACTAATTCCCATTATCTTTATTGGAATTGCAAATCTTGCACTCTCACAAAGAAAAACGGAAGTTGACACGGTAACATCGATCCTCGACTCATTAAGCACAATTTCAATCCGAACCTGGAAAGCCAGCCCTGATATTAAATGTCTCACCGGTGAAAAAGCCGAAGAAGTATTTACCAAAATTAACTTTGACGATTCAAAATGGGAGACATTAAGAATAGGGCAACGGATTTATGTTGATTCATGCTGGTTACGAACAAAGTTTACGCTACCTGAAAAAATGTTTGGGAAAGATGTAAGTGGAAGAATTATTTTCAAAGTCACTGTTGATGATTTGGGCTATCTGTGGGTAAATGAAAAGTATATTGGCTACATCCAATGGAGTGCGGAGTTTGATTTAACAGATATAGTTAAACCAGGTCAGGAATTTTTAATTGCAATTAAAGCGATCAATAGAGCAGGTCCCTTGAGAATTATAATGGCTGAGTTTGAAGTTGAAAGCTTAAAAGATTTTCTAAAGGAAATAAAAAATTTCTCACTTAGTTTAAAAGTTGGGCAAAAACTTTTAAGTTTTGATACCTACCAAGCAAATGATATGACCCGATACGATCCTGGCATAGATCGCTCAACGATTGATAAAAAAGAAAGAATAAAACTTAATTCTATTCTGCAAAGCGCAGTTAAAGAAATTGATTTAAATTCACTTACTTTGGGAGATGTTGAAAAGTTTAATATCTCACTTGAAAAAACAAGAGCGAAGTTAAAACCAGTTAGCGAATTCGCTAAAAAATTTACGCTTGTTTTTGTGTCCAATGCTCACATAGACGCTGCATGGCTGTGGCGTTCAAAAGAAACCGTCGAGGTGTGTAAAAATACCTTTAACTCTGTGATCAACCTTATGAGAAAATATCCACATTTAACCTATACACAAAGTTCGGCGGTTTACTATGAGTGGATGCGAACGCTTTACCCTGAACTTTTCAATAATATCAAAGAACAAATAAAATTGGGAAGATGGGAAGTTGTCGGTGGAACATGGATTGAGCCTGACTGCAATCTCCCAGGGGGTGAGTCATGGATGCATAACCTTTTGTATTCACAACGATATTTTAAAAAAGTTTTAGGTGTAAAACCCATTATCGGTTGGTTCCCCGACTCCTTCGGATATAACTGGAACTTGCCAACATTTCTCGCAAATGCAGATATAACTTATTTTATAACACAGAAATTAAACTGGAATGAAAAGAATGTTTTTCCCTACCGATTTTTCTGGTGGGAAAGTTTGGACGGTTCAAGGGTTTTGACTTACTTCCCATTTAGTTATGTTAATACGATTGAAAATCCATTCCGTCTTATCGATTGGCTAAGGCAGTTTGAGGCAAACACCGGGTTAAGGGAACTGCTTGTCCTTTTCGGGGTTGGCGACCATGGCGGTGGGCCAACGGAAGAAATGCTTAAAAGAATAGATGAACTTAAAAAACTTGACATTTTCCCAAATGTTAAATTTTCAACGGTTGAGGATTACCTTAAAACGATAGATAAAGAAATCCTAAAAAAACTACCAGTATGGAAGGACGAACTTTACCTTGAATATCACCAAGGTACATATACAACGCAATCAGACATCAAAAAATATAATCGTAAACTTGAAATTGCATTATCAAACGCCGAAAAATTTTCAACAATTGCAACACTGTTTAATTCAAATTATGATAATGAACTTTTTGAGAAATACTGGCTCAAATTTATATTTAATCAATTCCATGACATTCTGCCCGGTTCAAGCATAAGAGAAGTCTATTTTGATGCAAAAAAGGATTATGCGGAGATTGAGGAATTTACGAACTTTCAAATAAGAAAATCGCTTGACAAAATCGTTCAAAACATAAACACAGCTGAACTTAAAGAAGGAAACCCGCTTGTAGTTTTTAATCCAAGCTCTTGGCCAAGAACAGATCTTGTTGTAATTGAACTACAACCATTTGATAAAAATGAATATTCTATTTTCACTCTTTCCGGTGAAGAAATACCAACTCAAATAATAACCGATGGAAATAAAGCAAAGCTTATCTTCATAGCTGAAAATGTTCCACCACTTGGCTACAGAACCTATATCATAAAAAATCAAAAACCATCTGCGTTTAATAGCGAGATTAAAATTTCAAATAGAAGCATTGAAAATAAGTTCTTCAAAATTGAAATCGATACATCAACCGGATGGATAAAGGAAATTTTTGATAAAAGATTTAACAGGCAGATTTTAAATGGACATGGCAATAAACTACAACTTCTTGAAGATAAACCCACTGCATGGGATGCATGGAACATTGGTTTAACTGGGGTTGAGTTTGAGTCAAACTTTAAAAATTGTGAAGTGATTGAATCAGGACCAGTTTGTGCAGTCTTAAAACTTGAAAGGGAGTTTAGAAAACCAGATACGAGGTCATATCCACCCACTGAAACATTTCCAACAAGCTTTTTCACCCAGTATATAATTCTCTACGATAAAATCGAAAGGATAGACTTTACAACGGACGTGGATTGGTGGGAAGAGAATGTAATGCTCAAAGTTGCATTTCCGCTTACGGTTAAAGATACATTTGCAACTTATGAAATTCCCTACGGGCATATTAAAAGGTCAACCCAATTAAAAAATTCGTGGGATAGTGCAAAAGTTGAAGTGCCTGCTTTGAGGTGGGCTGATTTATCAGAAAAAGATTACGGGGTTAGCTTAATTAATGATTCAAAATATGGCTACGATTGTAAAGGCTCAACAATGCGTTTATCACTTCTGCGTTCACCGAAATGGCCAGATCCAACTGCCGACAGAGGTTTTCACAGAATTAAATATTCACTTTACCCACACAAAGGGACATGGAAAGAAGCAAAGACGCCAAATATCGCCTACGACTTCAACAATCCTCTCGTTCCAATTTTAACCGATAAACACGCTGGAAATCTACCACTTGAAAATTACTCTTTTATTAAACTCTCACCTGAAAACTTGATTTTAACAGTTTTGAAAAAATCGGAAGATTCAAATTCATGGACAATTCAATTTTACGAATCCCAAGGCGAGGAAACCGAAGCACAACTTGTTTTACCCTTCATCCCCTCGAAAGTTTTCAAATCTAATTTCCTTGAAGAAGATCGAGAAGAATTAAAATTCAATGGGGAAAGAATAACTCTTAAAGTTAAAGCAAACTCAATTACAACCCTAAAAATTTACAGATAAACAAAAAGGGCGTGGGAAACCACGCCCTTAACCAAATCTTACTTGACTAACATCATTTTCCTCGTTTTCTCAAAATTACCAAACTTAAGCTTATACAAATAAATCCCACTTGAAACTGGTTTCCCGTTTTTATCTTTCCCATCCCACGTCACCGTATGCTTACCTTTCGGGAATTCCTGTTCATCAATTAATCGGACGACCTCACGACCAGTGACATCATAAATTATCAAGCTGATTTTCTTATCAACTGGCAGATAGAAAGATATATTTGTCGTAGGGTTAAACGGATTTGGATAATTCTGGTAAAGTTCATAATCATCTAGGGTTATAACTGTGATATCTCTAACCTTTACGCTTGTTGCAACATCAGATTCAATAACTCTAATTATTCTTCTATTGAATGTATTTACAGTTCTAACAACCGAATCAGTTACATATGCGTTTGTGTTCGGGTCAAAACGCATATATTTTATTGTTATGCTATCAGGAATACTTTGATAGCAAAAGGCCAACTCACGCTTCATATTGTTATCAAGGTCAATTCCACCAGCAACTAAGCGAGGAACGAAAAATTGTTCATTTCTAAGAACTCGCTTTACCTTAATCCCAAGAGAATCTATCACATAAAGGGTATCTCTTGGATTATGTGTTGGAGTTATAACATCCAGAGAATCTCCTGAATATAAAACTCTGATTGAATAGCTACTTGAATCTAAAATATTGCCACCATTGTAAGTTATTTCAATTATATCAAACCCAGTTATACCGGCAACATACAAATTGGGTTTATTATCCCCATCTTGATTTCCAGCGAAAACAGAAAACACAGTACTCCCACCTGATACATGCTGGAATAGTTTAACAACTTTTGTCGAATCCACTTCAAGCACATTATCCCCAGGGCTATAGTTAACAATATATAATTCATCTGCTGGATACCTAACAAGGAAAACTTCATCGTTTCCATCTTTATCAATATCTGCTACAGCAGCTCCAAGTAAGCTAACACCGTCAAGACCAGGAGATGCTTGATAAAAGCGTTTCGGTGAGCTTGTATCCGCAAGAACATAAGTATCAGGGCTTGGAACCTTAACTATGAAAACATTTTGATAGTTATATGAATTAAAAACAATCTCCTTTTTCCCATCGCCATCAAGATCTGCCACAGCAAAAGTCCAAGGACTACCGCTACCATAACCAGCCCTGGGACTGATATAAAACTCAGTTTTTAAGGTAGCAAATGGATCATTAACCTCAGTGCCATCAAGGGAATAAATTATATAGACATCTTCTCTAGTAGTGTTGGCATCATCTTTAGCTACAATTAATTCCTGTTTATTATCCCCATCAACATCATAAGCCGCAAGTGCTTGAACTGTAAATCTAGCAAATGAATCTGGCGGGGCGTAATAAAGAGATGCATAGAAAAATTGTTCCTTCGTTGGATCTCCATATTTATTTTCTCCCACATTACCATTCCATTCATAAACATATATCCCCCTTATAGGTATTTCCGATGCATCAACATTACCTATTGCAAAAGTTATTTCAGGAAGCCCATTGCCATCTAAATCTGTGATAACAACATCTCTTGGCGTTGAATTACGACCAACCCTTGCAGCTCCGATTGGCGGGGATGACCACACAAGTTCAAGTGTATCCTTTCCAACATACTCAAACAGATGAACTCTGGAGTAATAGTAATCAGTTGCTATCAGTTCTAATTTCCCATCTTTATCGGTATCAAATCCTGCCTTTATGGAGCGTACGTGTAAAGGTCCACCAGCAGCATACCATTTAGTCGTATCTTTAACAGGTGGAGCATAAGTAGCTTTCCAATGAAATCCTGTCTGTGATACGACAACTTCAGATAACAAGAACAAAATAGTAAGTAAAGAAATTAACCTCTTCATTTTTAACCTCCGCAAGTTTGTTTGTCAATAACCATCTTTGAACTTAATATAAGAAAGCATATATTGAATGTCAACAAGAAAATTCAGAATTCCCCCATAATTAAAAATTTTTCATTTGAGCCAGTGAAAAAACAAAAAAGGGTGTGGCAATTCAACCACACCCCAGTTATCTTAATTCACTTCAAAAGAATCATTCTCCTTGAAACCTCAAATTTACCCGCTTTAATTTTGTAAATATAAACTCCACTTGCAACCCTTGCTCCACTTTCATCAGTTCCATCCCAACTCAACCTATGTCTTCCAGCTACGAAATGCGTATTTTCCACCAAGGTTTTAACCAATCTTCCATCGATTGTGTAAATTTTTAATGTTACAAATTCATCCTTCGGCAAATTGAATTCAATCCATGTCGTCGGGTTAAATGGGTTTGGATAGTTTTGAGCAAGATAATAACCCGTTAAAATTTCGTCATTTTGGGCTTGAACCTTCACAGCCACATCACTTTCAAACACAATGAAAAATCCCCTCGTTGAATCAGGTCTTTGCAATGAGCCAATGACAACTTCTCTTTTACCGTCTCCATCCATATCTACCCCTGGAATGCTAACATAATAATATCTTGGGGTTCCAATTGTATCATCAAGGAATACACTCCATTCCCAACTTGTCGAGTCAGCGAAAGAACCAGAACCTTTATATTCAATGTGGTAAACATTTCGATAATTCCCAGCCACAATTATATCTAAATTTCCATCACCATCCAAATCCCCATAATCAGCTCCTCGAGTATAATCCCAACCACCAACTTTACGGAAGTAGGTTGAATCAATCTCACTCACATCATTTGGTTTCTTATTCTCAATAAATACAAGCTGCCCATTTGTTGCCATTGCAAATCCTTCTGGGTAACCATCGTTATCCATATCCATAAATTTCAAATTTCTTAATGTTCCAACCGTAGTTCCTGAACCAATGTGCGAATTTCTGACAACTTTTTTAATAACATAATTATCAGGTCCTTCAGCTTCAACTATTACCCATGTAAAATCAGTCCATGTTCCAAACCAAATTTCCTTCTTCCCGTCTTTATCAAAGTCTGTTACCGCAATATCAAATGCCCAAGTTGCGGTAAGAGAACTATCTTTAAATTCAACCTTGAATGTAGAAAAGGGTCCAAGGTCATTTCCATCAAGTGAGATTATCCAAGTGTGAATTCCTGATGTTCTGTCTATCAATGCTATCTCTTGCTTGCCATCGGCGTCAAAATCATCAGGCAAAAGATATGTTAACCTAAACCCAGCATCGCCATCCGCCGAATAGTCTAAATTCCAACTGAACGTTGGTTCACTTGGGAATGTTCCAGATTGAGAATCAAATTCATAAAAAAATATCTTATCTGGATTTGAAATCCCTGAGTTAGGGTCAGCATTAGAGGGGTTAACAAAACAAATTTCATAATTCCCATCCCCATCAACGTCTGTAATATTTACGCCAGGAAAACTATAACCCGTCGTAACCGATGTCAAAGGTAATCCAACAGACCACAAAAGTTTGTAATTATCATTACCATTATTCTCAAACCAAAAAATCCATTTCGTCGTATCTCCCGAAGATGGGCTTGAAACAGTCGGATCATTTATCGCAAGTATTTCAAGTTTCCCATTCTTGTTTAAATCTAAACCAGCGATGACGTCATCACAACCATCAATCTTAGGGATAACTGGATAATTCGCTACATAAGAGACATGGAAACCTGATTTCAAGTAATACAATGGATATTGAACTTGAGCCAAGGAAACTGAAACCAACGAGAGTAAAATAAGTAAAGCAAGAGTTTTTTTCATATCGTCCTCCCATTTTTAGTTTTAACTTTAGAACCAGAGTGTGAAAAACAGGTAGGTGCTTTTGATTATCTTCCTACTTTAAAAAATGATATTAAGGTGCTACCTTCTAAATCTAAAAATAGAAAACCCGATAAACTTTGTCAAGGGAAAACTTATAAATTTCAAGGTACTTAAAAATTCTCTAAGAATAACCCTCGTTCGAGTCCAGAAGAGGGTGTGATTTTATCTTTGCATTAAAAGATACATCCACTCTTCATTCTTTATCTCGCCGACAAGCGTTGAATGCAAAAGCTCATACGAACCAAAACCTGTTCTATCTCCAAATACAAATATAACTCCGCCTTGCAAATTATAATAATGCCAAATTTCATACGGTTTCATATTTTCAGAATATGGATACCTTTCTACTTCATCGGGGGGTCCGTAAATAATGTAAACTCTTCCTCTATCAGTTCTCCAGCCTGGTGTCAACCTGGTTGCAAACTTTACATTTGCTTGCTCAACCCTTTCAAGGTATTTTTTTCTAAATTCAACACCGCCTCTCCTTGCCCAGAAAGCCCCAAGAAACCTACGCTTTGCATCAACACCTTTTAATTGCGAATATATACTTGCTTCCTCCTGAGTTGAGATATAAACTGCCTTCGAAAATTCGTCATCAAGGGATTTCTCATCAATCCCCAATAGTTCAGCTGTGATCGATGATGTATCAATTCTCGGCGCTACACTAGGATTATAGATGAAAAATTTTCTCCTGTTTTCTGCAAGAATTGACCCATCAACTTCAGATATAACGACATCAAGATAATAAATACCTGTTGGCAACATATTAACATTAACAGTTCCAACCTCAACAACAGAATTGTAAACTTTATTCCTTACAAATTTTCTTTCCCTGATATCAGGCACTTTGTTTTGATTATTGTCAAGAACGCTTATGTTAATATGAAATTGCTCTCCTTTAACCCCACTCAAAACATTGTAAAGTTCAAAATAGTAATAAAGCACTGGAACATTTAAACCGTATAAAGCCGTTGGATTTGGAACAACCCTATAAGAATTCTTGTAAAAAACATCCGTTGTGTCCGTTGACTTGCTTATCGAGTAACAAAATTCTAAACTGCTTATCATTAATTTATCCTTGCTATCAAACACAGGGACATTAACATCAAATGAGACACTATCATAATTTTGAGTATTGTGAAGGTCAAGAGCTCTCATAATTATCCGATATTTCCCGCTTGGGACATAAAACCTCAAAACATCCACAATATCCTCGCCAGCAACTTTACTTGTATCTTCAAAGCTTGTCTCCACCTTCCAACCTTTTCTAATCAAAGTTGAATCTTTCTCAATATTAATAACATCAAGCCGTAAATATGCTGAAATGTTATATCTACCATTTTTAAATTCGTATAAAAACTTTGACTTCTGAAGCGAATAAAATATCTCAAGGTAACTTTCTCTTTCGGAATGACGAAATACGGAGTAATCAACATTTAAACCAAGTCTTCCCTCAACGAAAAGATTCGCAAACAAACCAATGAAGGTGAAAAGCAATAGATTCATCGTGATTTTTTGGCTTTATTTAGTTTGGCAAATTTGTACTTAAATAAAAAAGGGTGAGCCCAGAACTTTATTCCGAGCCCACCCCAAACCTCAACTTAACAGTTCAGAGAAAGTAAGGTTACATTGCAACTCTAACTGTAAGGAATTGATTGTTGTTGAAGAATTTAACCTTTCTGTATGTATACTCAACGCTTGCCTCAAGAGTTCCACCAAGCGGTATATTTAGACCAACGCCAAAAGATGGCGAATTAAATATGTAATCAGCTTCATTAACATAAGAATACCCAAGCCTCAGGAAAAGCATATTGTTGAACGAATACTCAAGCCCTCCCTTATATTCATCAAGCGTGAAGTTATTATTTTGGAAGCTTCCAGCAAGTGTAAGCGAATGTGCCTCACCAACTTTCAAATTGTAAGCAAATCCGAGCTCAAACGCAGCAGGAAGCTCAAATTCTTGAAGTGGCACTCTTAAAGACCTCACGGGTGCACCTGGTTCAGAACCTGGGATAACAACACCCCATTCAAGGTCTGGTCCATCAAATCTCATGTTTCCACCCACATTTTTCATAACCGCACCAAATCTCAAACCGCTTTCAAGGCGATACTGTAAACCTATATCAACCGCAAAGCCAACTGCTGACTCTCTTAAAATTCTCTCGCTTATAAGTTTGAAGTTTGCTCCAACATAAATTCTGTCAGTCATCCTTCTTGAATATGAAAGCGCAGCTGTAAGATAGTTCGGGCTAAATGTTTCACCCGTCCCATCAGGTGCATCAACGGTCGTAAGTGGAATCTGACCGAAATCAAGCGACTTTAAACTTAAACCAAATACACCAACACCACCAAAATTAGCAATCACAGCGAGATAATTCACCTTCAAATCAGCGATAAATGAAACATGTGAAAACATTGCTTCTGCTGACTTATTCACAAAGCTTGCTCCAGCTGGATTCCAGAACAATGCATCAACTCCATTTGCTTCAGCAACAACTCCACCACCAAGTGCGACACCTCTTGAACCCACAGGAATTCTCAACTCCTCTGCCCCTGCTGTCCCTTTACGCTTGCTTGTCCCTGCTTCAAGCGATGTCAAAATTATTGCTAAACTTATGAATATTAATGTTATTTTTTTCAACATCTCTCTTACTCCGTTGTTTATTTTTTAATTTTTAAAACCTATAAAAAGCCCCGGCGCAGGCAAATGCACCGGGGAACTCTTTATTAGAAGTATCTCAATCTCTCCTCTCTCTGGAAGACAACAACTTTCAAAATCTTGCTGCCAACGCCAGGCACATCAACATGAACGATATAAATTCCGCTTGCCACAGGCACACCAGCTTCATTTCTCAAATCCCACCTCGCATAAGGACTATCGTCATCCTTCTGAATTGTTCTAATAAGGTCTCCAGCAACTGTGAATATCCTTATTGTGCACTTATTAGGTAATCTTGTGAATGTAATGAATGCTTCGGTTATATCCTTCTCAAGTGGTGATGCTCCAAAGTATGGATTCGGGAATGCATTAACTTTTTCAAGGTCAGATTTCGCAGTCTCAACTGAATATGTCGGTGCAGAAGGAGCAGTTATCTCGAACACATCGTTAACAGTGTTTGGATGATTCGCATATATCTCTAACTCATCACCACTGCTAAATGCAACATTACCCCTGCGATTCCATGTAGCCATATACATAACGGGCAAATCGTTGTTAAATATATCCACTGATAAATTCGGATCTTGTGTCTCACTATAAGCAACATCAAATATAAACAGCCATTCACGAGGTCCTGAAGCTGCAATATTATCATAAACATTAAAATCACCAGGCCAATATTTTCCGTCTACAAGTCCGTTTGTAGCATTATTCTCCAAAAATCCAACAGCAAGTCTCCTTGGTGGATTCGCCTCTATGTCATACACAGCGAGCGGAACATTCTTTTGTCCATTCAAACCGAACTCCTGAAATGCATATCCTCCAGCTGGGTTCTTTATATATGGCGCAAATTCTGGCTTTGCCGGAGCTGCATTTGCCCTTCTTAAATATCTATACCCAAACGATGCATTTTCTGGAGCACCTGTAATATTACCATCAGTATCAGTATTAGCGAAGACAATTCTTATATTCCTTAACTTATCAGGAGTAACAACATCACTGTGCTCATTACCGCTCACAAACAAGCCATATGGTGAAATATATCCAAATGCACCATTGAATGTAAACAAATGTTCTGGCAAACCAAAACCTGTCATAATATCCGCATTAGCCCATGTCAACTTTCTCGTTCCCTTGGTCCACGCCCAACCTTTCGGCCCAGGTAGTGGTCCAACAACTTTAAATTGAATTCCATCTACAACGGTATAGTTACCATCGCCACTCTGATTTGTCTGCCCGCTTAACTTAACTTGATTTGTATTAAGATCAATGAGTTTCCATGTGATTTCACCAGCCACTTCTTCAAATCGTACTTCATACTTATGTCCGGTTAACTTTGTCGGATCAACCACAAGACCAAACACTTCACCATCACTCACACCTTGCTTGTGAATACCTCTTACAGTATCACCAACCGCGCTTGTATACCTTACACCAGGGCTAACAGGCTTTGGCGTAACAGTTATTATATTTCTTGCGCTTTCATAGAATCTTGGCACGCCATATGGGTTATATGCATAGGCAGTTACCGCAAAGTAATAAGGTCTTCCATTGACGAGAGGTTTATCATTAAGGTAATCTTTCTTTATTCTTATAGTTCTTTCAATTCCACTGTCAGTTCCTTTGACAACGGTAACTTCAATATTTTCACCTCTCGCTGGATCAAATACCCAATCCTTTATGTCCTTAACATCATTCACAACATCAAAAACTGCAATCCTTGTCCATTTTGTTGGTTGAGTTGGTGAATCAAACTGATAAACAATAAATCCTTCAAAGTTATATCTTGTCGGATTTCCATCTGGATCACGGTCAATTAAGTCTATCTCGCTATATTCATCGATATTTTTGTCATAAGGCCAATAGAGAATGATCTCTCTGTCAAGCTCTGCAACTTGAACATTTGGAGCTGGTGGTGTCGGTGGAAGTTGGAAATCAATATCATAAGCTATCTGCGCTTGCCTGTCGACAAGTTTTAAAACCGTCACACTATTAACATTGCTTGAACCTCTCGCAATAAGCAAACCGAAAACGATTTCCTGTGTATCACCAGGGGCAAGTGTAAATGGACCATTTGACATCAAAAATCTTCTATCACCCGGCGATAAGGTCGTAGGACCAACTCTTGTCCCATCAAGCCAACCTGTTCTTGCCTCTGGATCGCCTGGGAAAACAAATCTCGTTGCTTGATTTGTGTTAGGATCAACATAAGGTGTTCCATCTGCAAGATATCCTTTCATAAAGTTATACGCTTCATCTGCAAATTCAGGATCACGATACGGGAACGGTGCACCATTCCAGTAGAATGTAAACGCATACATCGGGAGGTTCTTATATCCTTTCCACCATTTACCAAATGCCTTTGCTGAATCATTCGGATTGCCAGTGTATACTCTTACCCCTTGGAAGAAGTCCCTTCCAATTGCTGGCGGTGCAGAACCATAAACATTATCTGTATTACTTGCGTTATAGCAATATCCCAAGCTCAATGTTGTATCACATCCAACATAATCATCACCTGCATATCCAAGGTCAGGGTCATCCCAAAGTGCGACAAATGTTGAATCGTATGTATTGTTGCCTTTATTGATTATTAAACACTTCACAAACATCATATCACCAAATGCGTCAACCCTATTATATCCCCAAATCGTCATTTGAACTTCAAGTCCCATCGGTGCAGTTTTAAAGATATTGTGCGCAGCTGGATTAGCATCATTAAATACCATCCACAATGTTTGATCACCCATCAAAAGAGGGTCTATCAACGCCCCTTGTGAAAACACCATCACCATTAACATCCTCCCATGGAGCTCCGTCCTCAACGGGCCAATTCAGGTAATCATCACTTGGGTTATAAAGATCTGTCTTATTGATTTTCCAAATTTTATACCTCGGATTATCTGGATTATCCGGCTGACCATTCGGAAGTATCTTACCAGGTTCAAATTCAACTTGATATTCAGCAGCGGCTGTTCTTAATTCACCTGTTCCTCTTACTTTACCTGCAACCCAAACTCCAGCAGCAAAATCGGCCGTCTTATGAGACCCCTTGGGCCACTCAAGTCCAGCATCACCCGTCCTGTGATAGCTCACATATTGACCGGTATTTTCAACATCATTTGAAATTCTGTTAACATCAAATTTTTCCAGAACTAAAACATTTGATTTCAATATCGATGCAATTTTCCCACGTTCGCTGTTTCTTTCTTTAGCTGCTACTGTTAAGGTAAAGGCAAAGATAAACAATGTTAAAATTACAATTAACCTTCGCATACTTGTTCCTCCGGAATTTATTTTTTAAAAATCAACCGAAAGCGGGCACGCTTTTTAAGGCGTGCCCGAGGTAACTAAAAAATCTTACAAATCAATTCTGAACCCAAATCTTACTTGTCTTGGCTCGCCCCAGTTATATGGATGTGCAAGCATATAATTATACAACTTCACAGCCTCTGGACCATGGTTCTCAGCCCATGTAGCACCTTCAGGTGTTCTAAACCATCCATCGGCATCAGGCAAGCCAGTTGAGTTGTAAACACTCAAAACATTCTTGCTGTCGAATAAGTTGATCACCCACAGATAAACGTCAAAATTAACTCTTCCGATCTTAATTAACTTATCAACCTTCAAGTCAAGCTGGCTGGTCCAAGGACCATAACCTGAGTTAACCGCTGCCTTCGGAATCTGCCATCCTGGACCATAGATATAGCTCCTGTACTCAACTGGTGTGTAAGGCAACCCACTTCCAAATCTGAACAAGAGGTTAATTCCAAAGTATTCAAATGGCTTAACTCCAAATACTGTTGGACCATCACCTTTTTCAGTTCTAAAGTCAACATTGATGCTACCCGTATGACGCTGATCGAAATCAAGTGGCGCTACAAATGTCGGGAAGTTTCCACCAAGCCATGCGATGTTAAAGTTCGTCGTCGCTGCTGAACCAGTTCCAGCAGCATATTGCAGTGTGTAGTTTACAACAGCAGCAACTCTATTTGTACGTCTCAAATTGAAGCTAAACGATAATCCCTTTATCGTTCCATAGTCGCCGTTTACATACATTGCGTAAGCCGTTGGAGTGGCAAGAATATTTTGTATCTGGATAAGGTCTCTTGTTTCCTTATAGTATGCGGTGATATCAAGGCTTGCATTTCTTGTAATTTGTTGAGCAAAGCCAACCTCATAAGCAATTGTCTTCGGAGGTCTCAAGTTCGGATTACCAGCACGGATATAGTTACCAGATCTAATGTACTGCGCAAACAATATCGTGCTTGTGTAGAACAAGTTCAACTGTGGTGCTTGGCTAAACACACCATACTGAGCATGGAATACCGTTCTGTCTGTAACAGGGAATGAAATACCTAATCTCGGAGCAAAGATATAATATGGCTTCGATGCCTTAAAGTTGGCGTCCGCCATATCATACCAGTCACCCTTTGACTCAAGGATAATCTTGGTAGGATCGACAAGCTGATCCGTATTTGGGTTGACGTAATCAACACGCAAACCAAGGTTCAAGATCAACTCCGGCAACTCAATTTTATCCTGAATATAAGCTGCTCCAACGATCGGATGCTTTGCTCCATTTCTACCAGTGTTAATTTCGGTCTTACCGGTTACATCATAACCAAGCGTGTTAACGAAAGCTGTTTGATAAATATTTTCATTCGAACCAGTTGGATTGTTTCTTCTGTTGTTCGCTATATCAAGTGCCCTCAACCCATAAACTCTAATCGTGTTATACCTTAAATCAAATCCAGCTTTAATTTCATGCACTCTTCCAAGCTGATGCAAGATATCAAATTTAACTCCAACATAGGAAGACAGGTTCTTTGAGTAGTTTGGATAAACTGTGTTTTCCTGAGCAAACAATGAGAATGGTCTAAATGGCTGATTTCTACCCCAATCTCTAAGTTGTGGGTTCTTATTCTTATCACCATATGATTCAATATCATCCCACCAGATATTATCACCTGATTCTGTAAATGTCCTATACCAGCTGAACATTAATGTGTAAAATGTTGAGGGTGAAAGCGTATGCGTTAACTTTGCATAATAACCATGTGTTGTTTCTTCAGTTCTTGGCATCCTTCCATAGTTAAATGCAGAATAAGAATGGATGTATTCCCTATCCGTTCTGAAAAATGAAGTTCCCCCAATCCTCAAGTTAATTGGCTTAAAGTCAAACACCACATTTCCATTAAATAACCACCTCGAGGTTGAGTTACCTCTCAAAATCCCAGCTGGTATGTTAATGTTAAATGTATCTTGACCTTCAACAACTGTCGCTTGAACACCATTATAGAAAGAAGGTCTCCTATTTCTCATAAATGTTCTCTCAAGGGCAGCAAAAAACCTTATTTTATCAAACCCTGGAATTAATGGACCACCAAGGCTAATGGAGTACAAACTATAACCTTGTGAATAAGCCCCCGTTAAAACATTTTTCTTGTAGAAGTTTGGATTTCCTGTTTCTCTGCTTCTAAAGAACCCACCATATTCATCGGTTATCATTTCAAGTGTCGCTGAATATCTCGTTCCACCTGTCTTTGTTGTCGTAATGACAACACCAGACATCGCATATCCATACTCTGCGTTGAATCCACCTGCCTGATAAGAAACCTCTTCAATTGCCGTTGTGACGACTTCACCCGTCCTTGCGTAGTTATATGGGTTATTAAAGTAAACACCATCAACATAGTATGCAACCTCTTCGCTTCTTCCACCTCTAACATATATTGTTCCACCGACCTGGACTACACCAGTTTGAATTGCGACGACGCTTGTATAACCACGCAAAGGCATATTTTGAACATCTTCAGCACGAACAACTCTTATCTCATTTGTCGCTGTCTTTTCAATTAATGGCTTTTCCGCTACAACTTCAACTGTTGGAACCTGAATTGCCTCACTTGGTAATTCAAAGTTGACCTCGGTAGTTAAACCAACGGTTACCCTGACATTTCTGACCGTTATCGTTTGATAACCAACATAGCTTGCCTTAACGGTGTAAATCCCAGGAGGGACATTTAAAATAACATAGTTACCGTTCAAATCAGTTGAGGCACCAAGTAATGTTCCTTCAATTATTACGTTGGCCCCAATTAAAGGTTCTTTTGTTTCCATGTCAACAACTTTACCCGCTATTTTACCAACCTGTGCCAAAATTAACCCCGGCAAAATTAGCAACAACGATAAAATTAACAGTTTGCGATACATATCTTTATTCCTCCTGATATGTTTGTTTTGGTGTGTTTAGGAAACAAATGGAAGAAACTTTTAATGGTGAGTTTAAAAGTAAGTAGCAGTATATCAACTTGCTATCAGAATTTTGTTTTTAGTTTTGCATAATAAATATAACACTTGAAAACAACTTTGTCAAGATTTTTTTAAAGAAACAAAATGTGCGATATGCAAAAACTGTGCCAAAAATTAAAACCTAACAACCCTTACATCGAAAATACCATCTATTGCCGAGATCTCACGCAAAACATCTTGAGGTATCTCGTTGTCAAGACTCATCACAGTTAAAGCTTTTTGACCAATCCCATATCTCCCAAGTGATAGATCAGCAATGTTAATTTCTGAACGAGCAAGAATTGCACTAACCGACGCAAGCATGCCAGGCCTATCAATATTTGAATAAACAAGCAAAATTCCCTCTGGCTTAAAATCGAAACGAAAATCGTCAACCCCAACGATCCTAATATCATTATTCCCAAAAACTGTCCCAGAAACAGTCCTTGTCTCCTTATCTGTTTTGACTTCAAACTTTAAAAGATGCGTGTAATTACCTTTATCCTCACCAACCTTTTCATTCACAACAAGCCCAATCTCCTTTGCGATCACAGGGGCATTAATGTAGTTTATAGGCTCACTCATAAGATAGTTTAACATCCCTTTCAAAAACGCAGACATTAAAATCTGCGAGGAATTTTTTAACAACTCTCCAACAAAGATACCAGTCACACTTGTTATTTTCCCTTTCAAAATTTGAGCCTGAAATAGACCGATCTTTTCAGCAAGCAAAAGATAAGGTTTTATTTCTTCGTTCATCGCAAACTGCAAAATTTCAGCGTTGACAGCACCAACAATCGCTCGCTCCTTTAAAGCATCGGCAATCTGGTGTGCTATTTGAATTGCAACTTTTTCTTGGGCTTCCTCTGTAGCTGCACCAAGGTGAGGTGTTACAATAACTTTTGGATGCTTAATCAAAGGATGATCTTTGGGTGGGGGCTCCTGAGCAAAGACATCAAGTGCAGCACCAGCAACATGTCCGGATTCAATTGCTTCAAGCAAAGCCATTTCATCAATGATCCCACCACGAGCACAATTTATTATCCTAACCCCGCGCTTACACTTTGCAAGTTCATTTCTACCTATCATCCCACGCGTTTCATCGTTTAAAGGTACATGAACAGTTATAAAATCACTTCTTCTATAAATTTCATCAATCTCAGAGACAAGCTCAACTCCAAATTTTAAAGCAATCTCAGAAGAAACTACGGGATCATAACCAATCACATTCATGCCAAAAGCTTTACACCTTATCGCCACCTCACGTCCTATCCTCCCAAGGCCAATTATACCAATGGTCTTACCGTAAAGTTCCACTCCCATAAACTTCTTTCTCTCCCAATTTCCCATTTTTAAATCATTGCACGCCTGTGGTATATTTCTTGCAAGCGCAAGTATTAAACTCATTGTATGCTCAGCCGTTGAAATTGTATTCCCCCCTGGTGTATTCATCACAATTATACCGCGCCTCGTTGCAGCTTCAACATCAATGTTATCAACTCCAACCCCAGCTCGAGCAATCACCTTCAAATTCTTCGCCTCATTAATTATGTCCGCCGTTATCTTAGTCCCACTCCTAACTATTAAAGCGACATAATTGTTGATTATCTTTTTAATCTCCTCCTTTGAAATCCCTGGCTTCAAATCAACTTCAAAACCTTCATCTTTTAAGATGTTAACACAACTTTCCTCAATCGGATCTGTTATCAAAATCTTCATTTGCTTTTCATGTTTATTTTTAATGACAACAGCTTAAAAATTCATCATTTCCACCTTGTTTAACCTCGATTTTCTCATATTCAGCAAAAACTTTCTGCACAGCCTTTACCCCATCACCAAGTTTAAACTCATCAAAACCAACTTCTGCCAACGCCATCTCAAGCGCAGAAATTACACCGACGATGTCAATTTCATCATAATACCCAAGGTGAGAAATTCTAAATATTTTATCCTTCAAATGCTCTTGTCCGCCTGCAACAGTAATGCCATATTTGTATTTCAAAACTTTCTGAAACTCTTTTTTGTCAATTCCATCAGGGAAATAAACTGCAGTTACAGCGTGTGAAGGTGGATTTCCAAAAAGTTTCAACCCAATCGCTTTACATCCTTCCCTCACAGCTTTCGACAGCTTTTCATGTCTCTTCCATATATTTTCAAGCCCTTCGTCTTTTATCATTTTCAAAGCGACATCAAGAGCAACTATTAAAGCAATTGCTGGGGTCCACGGTGTATCACCATTTTGAAGAGCTTTCCTTGCTTTTTTCAGGCTGAAATAATACTTCGGAAGATTTGACTTTTCAACCATCTTCCAAGCCTTCTCGCTCAACGCTATAAATGAAAGACCAGGCGGTATCATCAAGCCTTTTTGCGAACCTGTTATCACAACATCAAGCCCCCAATCGTCCATATAAAGTTCATGCGCCCCGACGGATGTGATTCCATCAACCACAATAACCGCATCCGAATTTTCATGGACAACTTCAGCCAACTCCTTTACATCGGTGAAAACACCCGTTGATGTCTCGCTATGCGTTACAAAAACTGCTTTCACATCTCGATGTTTTTTCAATTCATCTCTAACTTCTTCAGGTGTGACTGCCCTACCCCACTCGATTTTAATCTCAATTGCATCAACGCCGTAAGCACGACATATCTCCCCCCATCTCTCGCCGAACTTCCCACCATTTACAAATATTGCTTTATCTCCAAACGATAAAAGATTAGCAACCGCCGCCTCCATCGCCCCAGTTCCACTGCTTGTCAAAGTGTAAACATCTTGTTTGGTCTGAAAAAGATATTTCAAATTCTCATTAACTCTTGAAAAAATTTCGATAAACTCAGGATTACGATGATGAATTATCGGCTGTGCCATTGCAAGTGCAACATTCTCTGGAATTGGCGTCGGCCCAGGTGTAAAAAGTCGTTTCTTCATCCCACACCCTTTTGTTTTTTAAGGAAAATAAAAAATTTTTTCAATCCTTGTCAAGAGTTTTTAAAAGATTTTCGAGTCCAGATTTTTTCAGGACATCAATAGCCTTATAATCAGTCAAATCAAAATGTATCGGCGTAACTGAAATATAATTATTCTGCACAGCGGTATGATCAGCGCTTAGATCGTCAACTTCATAATTTATGAATTTGCCAGTAAGCCAATAGTATTCCCTCCCATTAGGGTCTCTACGAAGATCAAAATAATCATCCCAAAAAGCGGAACCTTGATGAGTTACAAGAACCCCCTTTATCTCGTTTTCTGGAACAGGTGGAATATTAACATTCAAAAGTGTGCCCTTTGGCAAGGCATTTTTAAAAACAAATTCCGCAAGTTTAACGGCAAATTTTGCAGCAAAAGTAAAATCCGGATTGGGTGCATATGTGGCAAGCGAAATCGCAATTGATGGTATCCCAAGTATTGTCCCCTCGGTCGCAGCTGAGACTGTGCCAGAATAAATTATATTGATTGATGTATTAGTTCCGTGATTTATTCCAGAAATTAAAAGATCAATTTTTTTATCTTTTAAAAGCGCCTTGACGGCAAGCTTCACTGCATCAGCAGGCGTCCCATCAACAGCGTATCCGAAAAATTCACCATTTTTATAAAATGGGTTAACTCTTAAAGGATATTGAACCGTTATCGCATGACCAACTGCGCTCATTTGTTTCTCAGGTGCGACAACTGTTACATCAGCAATTTTTTTAAGCTCTTTCACAAGCAAATAAATACCTTCAGAATTTATACCATCATCGTTCGAAACAAGTATGTGCATTTTCACCTTTTAAATTTATTTGCGTTTTAGCCTACTTTTGTTTCTTTAAATTCTCTACTTTCTTCAACTCTTCATAAGCTTCTTTTCTATCAGGATTTATCTCTGCTGCCTTTTTCAAAATCGCCTCAGCATCAGCAAATTTTTTCATATTTGAATAAACAACACCAAGATAAATATACTGTTCATAATTCAACGGGTTATAATTTATTGCCTTAAGAAATGATTCAACAGCATTATCATAAAGTTTAAGCTCATTATAAACCTGACCAAGAAGAATTCTAATTATCCAAAAATCATTTCTTTTCGAAAGAGCAGATTCAAGCACTGTCTTAGCTTCAGACCAGTTGCCCTGCGCTTTGTAAATGTCAAAAAGACGCACATAGGCGGGAACAAAATTGGAATCAAGAGAAATCGCTTTTGAAAGGTAAACTATCGCCGGATAAAAGTCACCATCTTTGAAATATTCATTCCCAAGCACATAATTTGCAAGTGGAAACCTTGGTTCAACTAAAACAGCTCTTCTGACGGCATCAAGCCCACCAACTTTGTCTCCAGATGTTAACTTCCTCAAACCCTCACGATATAACTCAACCGCTTCAGATGATAAATTTTGTTGCTTTACAAATATCATACCATGCAAAACGCCAAGTCGTCGTATAAGCTCATCATCTGTTAACTTCACCAATGCTCTCGCAATATAATTCCTGCTTTCGAGATAATTTCTCTTTAGGTAGTTATCAACTGCTAAGAAAATTTCATAATATGGTTGGGGCAATAGAGATGAATTGTTCAAAAGATTTACAAGAAATTTTTCTTCAAATAAAGTTCCACGATTTTTAAGGTTTGAGATGCAAACACGTTGAAATATATTGTAATCTTTCTCAACCCCAAAAATCCTCAAATTTGCAAGGACTGTATCCGGCAATACAAATTCAAATTTAGTCGTATCAGGGTTATCCCAAAACGATTCGGAAGTAAAAGCATAAGCAAGAGCATCGATTATAAGACGATATTTGAAATTTAACCCACTTTCAGTGTTGAGCCATGAGATACTTTTAATATCAAGACGATATTTTTCAGCTTGGACTTCATTTTCAAGTTTTTCAAAGTATCCATTCGCACGCGATAACATTGCAAAGACAAGTGTATCAGAAAGAACATTTAGTTTCGGAGTTAGAACGGAATTAACATAATTTTGAAATTGAACCTTTAAACTATCATACTTCACTAATTTATCCTCTGGTTCCATCGCTGAAGCAACGACGGAATTAAACTTGTCAACAAGTGCAACCAAGATGTTATCCAAAGATTTTATACATTTCTCGCGCGCATCTTTATAAAACGAAAACTTTTTTGCCTCTTCATTTGCAACGAGTTCAAACAAAACATCCGCTGAATTTTGATAGTTTCCATCATTGTAAAGTTTAATTCCATCCTGATAAGTTTTAAACGCTTTAGAATAACCCGCCCATAAATTTTCGGGCACCTTTACCTCTGCTGATTCTACAACTTTCTCCGAGATCGGATAAACAATTTCAAACGGCTTTTCGATTTTAAATTTCTTCTCAAATCCAACTATCAACCCTACATTTTCACCAATCTTTAAAAGATCATAAACCTCAGGATAGTAAACATTGCCATCTTGGCGAATTAAAACTTTCGATGTAAACTCTTGAGCAAACTCTTCATCAATTTTCCAGTTTCCTTCCGGCAAACAGACGAAATAATAATATCCTCCCTTTGCCACATCAACATCAGTGAAATTCTCCTTTCCCCCCTCAACAGAAAATTTAACAGTTACATACCTCTCCCCCCTTAAAATCGTTTTTTCCCGAACTTTCAAAGTGACACTTTGCGGAAAAACGACATAAAATGACAAAATTAAAAAAAGGGTTATAATTAGCACACGTTTCATCATTGTGCCTTTTTTTATTTTTTGTTCTATTTGAAATTATGAAAACTCACCTTTAAAATCAACTCGATTTAACGCGTCCTCTAAACTTCTTGAAAAAGTCACAAAAGTGTGATAAATTATTTTAATTTAAAATAAAAGGTGAAAGAAAAATGATTGAATATGTCAAAGCAAATGTAAGAATTCCAGATTATCTTTATCCAAGGAAGGGTTCTGCTCAAATGTTTAAAAATAGATTTCTTGAAGCGTTAACAAAAACGCATCCGTTAACGCCATTTATTGTATATTTCCCTGTGGTTTTATATTTGATTTTCTACTCATTAAATAAATTAAACTTTAAGTTCATCATCGCTGGTGGACTCTTCGTAGGTGGAATTTTCTCCTGGACACTTGCGGAATATCTTTTGCATAGATTTCTATTTCATTTCCAACCAAAAACAGAACTTGGTTTTAAAATACAATTTATGATTCATGGAGTCCATCACCAATATCCAAGTGATCCCAAGCGTTTAGTTATGCCCCCAGCGGTTAGTTTAATTTGGGCAGTTATCTTTTGGCATCTTTTTAAGTTTTCAATTGGAATTTACACTTTTGCATTCTTTCCAGGCTTTGTGGCAGGATATATAATCTACGATATGACACATTACGCAATCCATCATTTCAAACCACCTAAGAACAGACTTCGCTACCTTTGGAAACATCATTTACAACATCACTATAAAGCGCCTGATAAATTCTTCGGAGTTTCTACCCCAATATGGGATTATGTATTTGGGACAAATTAAATAAATATCTGGGTGGGCACCATTTGTGCCCACCCGAAAATTATTTTAACTACTCTTTATAAGTATCAATTTGAGCTCTTTGCAATCTATCGCTGTAATCAATATAAACTGTTTTAATTTCGGTGAAGAAATCGAAAACAGTCCAACCACCTTCACGGTGCCCGTTGCCTGTCTGCTTAACTCCACCAAAAGGAAGATGCGTTTCAGCTCCGATCGTCGGAGCATTTATATATGTTATCCCAGCTTGAATATCTCTTATCGCTTTGAACGCCTTATTAACATCCCTTGTGTAAACTGAAGACGACAATCCATAACTGCTATCGTTCAATACCTCAATTGCTTCCTCAAATGATTTAACCTTTATAACACATAAGACAGGGCCGAAAATTTCTTCCTGCGCTATCCTCATCTTCGGGTGAACATCGACAAATATCGTCGGAGCATAAAACCAACCCTTGTCATACTCTCCACCCGTTAATCTATGCCCACCGATTAATAACTTAGCACCTTCTTGCTTACCGATTTCAACATACTGATGAATTTTGTTAAGTTGGGCCTCGTTTATAATAGGACCCATCTCTGTTGACTCATCAAGCCCATTTCCAACTTTTAACTTTTTGACTCTTTCAACAAGCATTTCAATAAATTGATCATAGATCGCCTCATGCAATATCAATCTGCTCGTTGCCGTGCATCTTTGTCCCGAAGTTCCAAAAGCACCCCAAAGAACACCATCAAGGGCAAGTTCAAGATTTGCATCCTCAAGAACTATCTGCGCATTTTTACCGCCCATTTCAAGCGAAACGCGTTTTAACGTATCTGACGCTTCCCTTGAAATCACCTTTCCAACCGCTGTCGATCCAGTGAAACTAATTAAATTAACATCGGGATGCTTTACGATCGCCATTCCAACTTCATTCCCTCCACCATGAACAAGGTTAACAACACCCTCGGGAACTCCAGCCTCCTCAAGAATTTGAACGAGCGTCGTCGCTGTTTTCGGTGTGTCAGATGCAGGTTTAAATACAACGGTGTTTCCAGCAACAAGAGCCGGGAAAATTTTCCATGTCGGGATAGCCATTGGGAAATTCCATGGCGTTATAACCCCCGCAACTCCAACGGGAAGCCTGATCGCCATAGCAAATTTATTCGGCAACTCCGATGTGGTTGTATAACTAAATAATCTTCTACCCTCACCAGCTGCATAATATCCAGTATCAATTCCCTCCTGAACATCACCTCGGGTCTCAAGCAAAATCTTTCCCATCTCACGCGTCATCTCGCGTGCAATTTCTTCTTTGCGTTGAACAAGTAAATCAGCTGCTTTTTTAACTATGTCAGCTCGTTTCGGTGGCGGAACAAGTCGCCAAGATTCAAATGCTTTCTTTGCTGCTTTTACAGCTTCTTCAACATCTTCAGGTCCGGATTTCGGGAATACGCCTATCAAATCATCCCAATTTGCAGGATTTCTGTTTTCAAATGTTTTGCCAGATTTCGCATCAACCCATTTTCCATTGATGTAATTTTTGAAGACCTCAGCCATGTTGATTTTCCCTTTTTGTTTTTACATGTAAAATAGATTTATTTTTCAATCCCAATTTTCTCAAAGATGAAATCGATCTTTTCAAGCACACTTTTATAGTCAAAAATTTTGTCAATTTCTCCATCGCTCATATATCTTGAAATTTCCTGATCCTCTTTCAAAAGCTTTGAAAATTCCTCACCCGTCCTCCAGCACCTCATCGCGTTTCTTTGAACAAGTTCATATGCTTTTTCACGCGCCAAGCCCTTCTGAATAAGTGCAAGCAAAACCTTCTGCGAAAAGATTAAACCATTTGTCAAGTTTAAATTTTTAAGCATTCTCTCCGGATAAATGAGAAGTTTTTCAATTATATCAATCATCTCATTGAGCATGAAATCAAGAAGCGTCGTGCTATCCGGGATGATTATCCTTTCAACTGAAGAATGAGAAATATCCCTCTCATGCCAAAGCGATATATTTTCAAGTGATGCCAAAGCGTTTGCCCTTATAACCCTTGCAAGCCCGGATATCCTTTCACATCTTACTGGATTTCGTTTATGGGGCATCGCCGATGAGCCTTTTTGCCCTTCAGAAAAATATTCCTCAACTTCTAAAACTTCAGTTCTTTGCAAATGTCTTATCTCGGTTGCAAATTTTTCAAGCGATGACGCAACGATGGCAAGCGTTGTTAAATATTCTGCGTGTCTATCCCTTTGAATTACCTGCGTTGAAATTGGCTCAACTTTTAGACCAAGTTTCTCACACACATATTTTTCAACAAATGGAGAAACATTATCATAAGTTCCAACTGCGCCAGCAATTTTACCATACGATATATTTTCAACTGCTCTTTTCATTCGCTCAATGTTCCTCTTCGTCTCCTCATACCAAAGTGCAAATTTAAAACCAAGCGTTATAGGCTCAGCATGAACCCCATGCGTTCGCCCAATCATCACAGTGTATTTATGTTCAATCGCTTTCCCTCTTAAAACCTGAGCTAATCTTTCAAGGTCATCAATTATAATCTCACCTGCCTGCTTCATTTGAACAGCAAGACAAGTGTCAAGAATATCAGAAGATGTCATCCCATAGTGAATATACTTTGCGAATTCGCCGACATTTTCAGCAACATTTGTAAGAAAAGCGACGACATCATGCTTTACCCTTTCTTCAATCTCAAGAATACGATTTATATCAAATTTTGCCCTGCGTTTTATTTCCCCAACAGCCGATTCTGGCACAAGCCCAAGCTTTGAATGAGCCTCAACAGCAAGTATCTCGATCTGAAGCCAAATGTTGAACTTATTCTCATCTGACCATATTTTCTCCATTTCGGCTCTTGTGTACCTTGGAATCATAACTACATTCCTTATGATTTTTCAAGTTTTAGTTTAAGTCCAATCGTTTTCCCGTCGCGTATAACTTTAAAGTTCAAAACATCCCCAACTTTCGCTGTTTTAATTATTTCAATCAGCGACTGCTCATCCTTTATAGGCTCACCGTTGACTTCAACAATTAAATCACCTTCTTTAAAGCCAGCCCTTTGAGATGGGCTTCCCGGAGATACATCTGTGACAATTACACCTTCAGCCTTTGGAAGATTAAAATATCTCGCAAGGTTTTCGTCAATGGTTTGAACTTTCATCCCAACTCTGAAATCGCGATCAATTTTACCTTTCTTAATTAGTTCATCAATTATCGCCTTTGCTCTATTTATAGGGATGGCGAAACCAACACCAACATTGCCCTGATTTGGCGTGTAAATAACAGTGTTAATTCCTATTACTTCGCCCAACGCGTTCAAAAGCGGTCCACCACTATTCCCACTGTTAATCGCAGCATCCGTTTGAATCATATCTCTATAAACCCTTCCTTCAACCGAATGAAGATTCATCTTAACCGCACTTATCACACCTACTGTGACTGTCGGTTTATTCCCAAGCTCAAATAAACCAAATGGATTGCCCATCGCAATTGCCCATTCACCGATAATGACATCGTCAGAATTTCCAAGTGTAAGATATGGCAAATTCTTTTTTGCATCAATTTTCAAAACAGCAATATCAGACACAGGATCCCTACCCACAAGCCTTGCTTTGTATTTTTCACCCGTTGAGAGGGTCACAACTATTTCTTTAGCATTTCCAACCACATGATCATTTGTAACGATATAACCATCTGGCGAAATTATAAATCCTGAACCAAGACTTCTGACCGGAACGCGATATTTAAACCTATCCCCAAAGAAATACCTGAAAAACGGGTCATCCTCAAAAAATCTGAAAAATGGGTCGGTATACTCTTCAATTGCAGTGACATTTATCCCAACAACGCCGGGGCTTGCCTTAGCAACTGCTTTTGTTATAGCGTTATGTCTCTCATCGTAAATGTTCTGTACAACATCATAATGAAGGTTTTCAGCGTGATTTGATGACTCTTGATAAATCTTTTCAGCCGTTGGTAAATCTCTAAAAGAATTTTTAGCCTTTCCTAAAAGCGAACTTACAGAATAGCCAATAAGCATTCCAACAACAAGAACCGTAATAAAGCCAAGCCATAAAAATTTTGCGTTATGACCTCTACGCATCGCTTTTTTGAAATTTGTTTTGTAAAATTTTGCCCTCCTTGATAAGTTGAAGAAGCGGTTTAAGATGCTTTATAAAGATCAATGCTGAAATTGAAATAACGAAAACGAGTAAAGTTTCATCACTTACCTTCACATAACTTAACGAATTAAAAAACTTTAAAACGGGAATCATTATGACTGGTGTAAAAACAGTTGCCCATATATTCCCAACATGAATATTGTGAACCTTAACATAAGCAATCACCCACAATATACACCACAAAAAAATTAAATAAGGATTAACAACTGCGAAAACACCAAGCGATGTCGCAAGCCCACGACCACCGTAAAAACTTATCCAAACGGAAAAATTATGTCCAAGGATAGCCGAAAACCCCGATATCAAAGTTGTAATCTCATCCCCACCAAGCAAAACTTGCGAAACTTTAACTGAAAAAATACCTTTTAAAATGTCAATCAAAAGAACGGAAATCCCAATCAAAGCCGAGCCAGAAACTTCATATGCATTTAAAGCCCCGACATTCCCACTTCCTGCTTTACGAATGTCAATCCCTTTAAATGTTTTAACAAAAATAAAAGCAGTCGGAATCGAACCTAACAAATACCCAATCAAAAAACCACCAAAATATCTGATCATGACAATCCAGAATAGGGTTGATTCAATTTTAATGCTTCTCTTTACAAAAGTTAATAAAACAAATCTACATAACCAAAGGTTTTAAACTTGCACGAAATTGTAAAAATCTTGTCTCTTATTTTCAATGTATAATTGATCTTACAGAAAAAGGTTAACTCCCATTGTTTTCGCACTTTTTGCAAGACCGAGAAAAAGTAAAAAGACGGGATAAAAAGATTGTCAAGTACAGGCATCTCACAAACCGCTCTTACTTCAAACCCCTCTCTATTTATAGAGAGGCTTGGGGGTAAGTCACCTCAACATACCTATCATTCAAACTCACCTTGTTTATTAACTCCGCTTGGCATCCATCGCCTTCCCAAATTCAACTGGCTTTCAATTTGCTCTTTCTAAGTTAAAACGATAATTGATAAACCACCGAAAATCCAAGTTTTGTAACAGGCAAATTTTCACCTGTAATTGAAATCCCACTATACTCATATTCCTCCTCCGGTCCATAAATCGTTCCCAACTTACACCATAAAGATAAAGGTCCAGATTTGTAATTGACATAAGGTAGCAGTGATAATCTATTTCTTGATCCCTCAAAGAATTCGCCGTCTATCTTTAATTTTGTTATAGATGTATATACAACGTCAACCCCAAAACCAATTGAAGCTAACTTTGATAAACCAACTTTATATCCACCACCAACTGCTAAAATAATGTGATCCCCCCAATCAATGGT
>NZ_CZVS01000003.1:0-47371 GCF_001535985.1 Candidatus Kryptonium thompsonii
GTTTATGAGTTTGCAACGAGAAATGATGAGGAAATGAGATCAATTCTTGATAATTGTGTCATACTTTTAATTCCGTCCCTTAATCCGGATGGGCAGCAGATGGTCGTTGACTGGTACAAGAAATATGTTGGAACGAAGTATGAAGCATCGCCAATGCCGTGGCTTTATCATTATTACGCTGGTCATGATAACAATCGAGATTGGCACTTTTTCAGCTTGGTTGAAACTAGGCTGACTGCGAAGGTTTTATATCACGAGTGGTTCCCGCAGGTTGTTTATGATCAACATCAAATGGGCTCGGATGGTCCACGCTTTTTCGTGCCACCTTATTCAGATCCAGTTAATCCCAATGTTCTCCCAGAGATAATGGCGCTTACAAATCTTTTCGGGAAATATGTTGTGTTTGATATGATACAAAAAGGATTTAAAGGCGTTGTAACTGGAGGAAGGTTCAACGCTTATTTTCAGGGCACGATGTCAAAGACGCCATTGTGGCACAATAGAGTTGGCATCCTTTCGGAAGCGGCGAGTGTGAGAATTGCAACACCGATTTATCTTCCATATGGAAGTATTGGTGGGCTTGGCGATGAAATTCCAGATAACAGTTTATCCAACAATAATCTTTATCCATTTGAGGAAGGATGGTGGAGGCTTAGAGACATAATTGATTATGAAAAGGCAGCGACATATGCAATTTTAAATTTTTCAGCTCTTAACAGAGAAAAAATTTTATGGACATTTTACACTGCAAATAAAAAATCAATTGAAAAGGGATTAACAGAACCGCCGTTTGCTTATTTGATCGATTTGAACGCTCAACATGATCCTAATTCAGCCATTGAACTTATTAAGAGGCTGCAATTTGCTGGTGTCGAAGTTTATAAAGCGAAGAAAGATTTTAAGGTTGGGAGTACCTTCTTTTCTGAAAACACATTTGTCATTCCACTTTCACAGCCCTGTAGGCCATTTATTAAAGATGTGATGGAAGTTCAAAATTATCCTGATATTCGACTTTATCCAGATGGACCACCGAAACAACCCTATGATGTCACCGCATGGACTCTGCCACTTCAAATGGGTGTTGATGTCTTTGAACTTTCTGAGAAAGTTGAAATTCCGATTGAAAAAGTTGAAACCGTTGACTTTGGTGAGTCAAAGTTTGTCGGGAAGGGAAATTATTTTGTTATCAAAAGAAGATTTATAAATTCGTATCGCTTGGTCAATTTGCTTTTGAAGGACGGAATAAAAATTTACTATAGTAAGGATAAAAAGTTCAAGGGTGAATTTTTAGTTAAAAATGATCAAAAAACGCTTGATAAGGTTCGAGCATACTCAAAAAATCTCGGTCTTGTGATAGAGTTAACCGATGAAGTTTCAAATGAAAATTTAGTTGAGATAAAACTGAAAAGAGTAGGGATTTATCAACCATGGGTTACAAGTATGGATGAGGGATGGACACGACTTGTACTTGATAGTTTTTATTTTGCCTACAAAGTCCTTCACAACCAAGATATAAAAGACAAGAAAACATTTGAAGATCTTGATGTTTTGATTTTACCAAGCATGGGAACAAATGCAATTGTCGATGGTTTTAGATTCAGAGCTCAAGAAAGGATTGATTTGCCACAAATACCAGAGGAATACAGAGGTGGAATCGGAAAAGAGGGGGTTGAAAACATAAAAGAATTCATTAAAAAAGGTGGAACTTTGATCGCTTTAGGTGAGGCGAGCAACTTTGTAATTGAGCAAATTGATGTTCCTACAAGAAATGTTTTGAGAAATACAAGCAGCAAAGAATTTTTCGCACCTGGAACGATCGTAAAGTTAAAAATTAACGACCCCGCTAATCCGCTGGCTTATGGTTTAAACGATTATGTCCCTGCGTATATCATAAATCCAATTGCTTTTTCAACTTCTGTTTATGCTGACAAGATTTCAGTTATTGCAAGCTTTGATGAAAACAATATTTTGTTAAGTGGTTATCTTCTTGGGTCGGATAAAATAAAAGGGAAACCAGCACTGTGTGAAGTTCCCTATGAGAATGGTAAAATTATAATGTTTGCGTTTAGACCCCAGCATAGATCCCAGACATGGGCAACCTTTAGATTTATATTCAATGCATTGTTAAACTAAAAAGCACATCAGTTAATGAAGATTCAAAATCTCTTAGAAAAGAATGGAATTAAAATCTTTTTGTTTGTTTTGATATGTTTCATATGGGGTTCGACATGGTTTACGATAAAAGTCGGATTGCAGGAACTGCCGACTTTGTTTTCTCTATCGATGCGTTTTTTACTTGCTGGAATTGTTCTTCTGATTTTATTGAAGAAACTTAACATTCAAGTTCCAGTAAATGAAAAGCAACTTTTCCTTTATTTTTATCTTACTTTCTTTTCATTTCTACTTCCATTTTCGTTTGTTTACTGGGCTGAGATGACCATCCCAAGCAATCTGGCAAGTATACTTTTTGCAACGATGCCATTTTTTGCGGCAATTTTTTCAAAGATCTTTCTAAAGGAAGATTTAAATTTAATTCAAGGGATTGGCTTGTTTATTGGTTTCGCTGGAGTTGTGTTTATTTTTAACATTGACCTTCAGCATTTCGGTGGCGTTTTGTCTTTTGAGTCTGAAAAATTTGTAATAAGTATGATAGCTGTTATTTTCAGCGCTCTTTTTAATGCTTCATCTTTAATCATGGTTAAAAGATTTGGCGGTGCAATTCATCCACTTGCAATTAATTTTCTTCCGTTAACTTTAAGTGGGTTGATCCTTTTCATCATATCAAGTATTTTCGAAAATTGGGATACGATTAAATTTGGAGTTAAAGGGATAGGCAGTGTAATTTATCTTGGAATTTTTGGTTCAATTGTGACATTTACAGTTTATTATTGGCTATTGAAAAAAGTTCCAGCAATTATAATGTCTTTGACCGCTTTTTTAACTCCTGTTTTTGCGATCTTAATCGGTGTGTTCATCGGAAAGGAGAATATAACAGCGAACATTTTAATAGGGGCTGTGTTGATTTTGATAGGGATGCTGTTAGTTAACTCATACTTTTTGGTGAAAAAAATTACAAATTTTAAAGAGAAGAAATGAATAAATTTTCAAGGTTTTGCCTTTGGAACGCTATTTTGTTAATTTTAATTGCAAGCCCGTTGATCTCAGAGGGGCGGAATGAATTTGATGTCCTTCATTATGAGATTTTCATCGACCTTTATGAGGGACTTATGCAACGAAATGGATATTATAACGGCTATGTTAAAATAAAACTTGTCCTGAATAAAAGCTCAAACGAAATTAATATTCATTCAGCAAGTGGTGTGATTCAAATTGATTCAGTTTTTTTGTCCGAGAATAAATTAGGTTATCAACAAAACTACGAAAATTTAAAAATAATTTTCCCATCCCTAATCTCTCAAGGTGAAACATTGATCGTTGCAATTTACTTTCAGCGCAGGTCAGATTTGGAGCGTGGCTTTTACTTTTATAGAAGCGATGAGGTATCTCCCAATCTCCCATCCGACATAGCATATACCATGAGCGAACCATCCGATGCAAGGTATTGGTTGCCATGTTATGACGAACCATGGGATAAAGCGAAGGTCGATTTGATTATAAAAGTTAGAAGTAGCTATCTTGTTGCGTCAAATGGTTTGTTAATTCGTGATGAAATTAATGGAAACGAAAGAATCTTTCATTGGCGTTCAAAACATCCAATGTCAACATATTTAATTGCCTTTGCGGTTTCAGAATATATAACATTTTCAGATTGGTATCACAAGGTTTCTAATCCTTCCGACTCAATTGAAGTTAAATATTATGTTTGGCGTGAGGATTCGCTCAAGGCGGTTTCGGCGTTTAAAAATGTCGTCGATATGATGAAATTTTTCTCATTGAAATTTGGTGAATATCCGTTTGAGAAATATGGAATGGTTGCTGTATATCCCTTCAGGTATGGTGGAATGGAACATCAAACGATGACGACGATTCATAGAAAATGGCTCGACGGTAACTCCGAAGGCGGTATAGCTCATGAGCTTGCTCATCAATGGTGGGGTGACCTTGTGACATGTGAAACTTGGGCTGAGATTTGGTTGAATGAGGGTTTTGCTTCTTACGGCGATGCTTTATACACAGAATACAAATATGGTTTCGAAGCTTTTAAATCAAAGCTGGAATACTGGGCAAAAGCTTACTTTTGGGAAGATTCAATTATTAGATATCCAATTTATAATCCACCTTCTGGGAGACTTTTTGGAACGGCTGTTTATTATAAGGGTGCGTGGGTTTTGCATATGTTAAGAAATTTAATTGGTGATTCTGCTTTTTTCGCCGTTCTTCAAGAGTGGGGGAGAAGATATGCTTATGGAACTGGGACGACGCAAAAGTTTATTCAAGTTGTAAATGACATCACTGGTGAAGATTTATCATGGTTTTTTAATCAGTGGGTTTACGAAGCTGGATATCCAGTGCTTGATTTTTCAGTTTCTTTTGCGAATTATGATACCCTCTTTATAAATCTGCGACAGACACAAAGAAATGCGATTATTTTTAGGTTTCCAATTGAGTTTAAAATTCAAGCGAAGAATTTAGATACGATTTTAACATTTTGGACATATTCCGCAGATACTGTATACATAATCACTTTAAATCGTTTGAGCGCTTTAGGTGATATAAAAGTTCAAATTGATCCCAATGGAAAAATTTTGAAGAAAGTTCTTTCATTTCCATCCAAGGAAGTTAATCTTCCTTTGCCCTTTGACTTTAGTTTGCATCAAAACTACCCAAACCCGTTTAATTCATCTACCACAATTTCTTTTGAAATCGCAGGTGGCTCTAAGGTTTATCTATGTGAGCTTAAAATTTTTGATGTTCTTGGCAGAGAGATACGAAAGGCTTTTAGTAGTGAACTTGGTTCGGGGAAATACAATATTCACTTTGTAGCTGATGAAATTTCGTCTGGTGTATACTTTTATGAATTGAGAGTATCTGATGGCAGTAAATTAGTTTATCGTGGCTTTAAAAAAATGGTTTTAATAAAATAGAATAGGTGCTAACATGAAGTTCAAAACAATAATTGAACCTTTCAAAATTAAAGTTGTTGAACCTATTAAATTCACGACCGAGAAAGAAAGGGAGGAAATACTGAAAAGGGCTGGCTACAATGTTTTTAATATCCCTGCTGAGGATGTAATAATTGATCTTTTGACAGATAGCGGGACAAATGCGATGAGCTCGAAGCAGTGGGCTGGGATTATGGACGGCGATGAATCATATGCTGGTTCGAAAAGCTTTTTCAGATTTGAAAGCGTTATAAAGAAAATAATGGGATTTAAGCATATCATTCCTGTACATCAAGGAAGAGCAGCGGAGAAAATTTTATTTTCGATTGTTGCTGGGCCAGGGAAGTATATTCCAAATAATACGCACTTTGATACAACACGAGCGAATATTGAATTTGTTGGTGGTACTGCGGTTGATTTGCCAATTCCAGAAGGAATTCAACCAGATGTATGGCATCCGTTTAAGGGAAATATGGATGTTGAGCGTCTTGAAAGTTTTATAAGAGAAAAAGGGCCTGAAAATATTCCACTTGTTATGTTAACTGTAACAAATAATTCCAACGGCGGTCAGCCAGTTTCGATGCAAAATATTCGAGAGGTTAGAGAAGTTTGCAATAAGTATGGGATTCCGCTTTTTTTAGATGCCTGTAGGTTTGCCGAGAATGCTTATTTTATAAAGAAAAGGGAAAAAGGGTATGAGAATAAAAGCATTCTTGAAATAGTCAGGGAAATGTTTTCTTATGCTGATGGTTGCACAATGAGTGCGAAGAAAGATGCATTTGCAAATATAGGTGGATTTCTCGCTATGAACGATGATGAGCTTGCGTTGAAGGCGAGAAATGTTTTAATTGTCACAGAAGGATTTCCAACTTATGGTGGGCTTGCGGGGCGAGATCTTGAGGCAATAGCCCAAGGACTCGAGGAGGTACTTGATGAGAATTATTTGATCTACAGAATAAGGTCAGTTGAGTATTTAGCTGAGAAATTAATAGATCGTGGTATTCCAGTTTTAATTCCACCAGGCGGTCATGCGGTTTATCTTGATGCTAAAAGGTTTGCTCCCCACATTCCACCCGAGCAGTTTCCTGGTCAATCTGTCGTTGTTGAACTTTATAGAGTTGGAGGCATAAGAAGTGTTGAAATTGGCAGTGTAATGTTTGGTAGAAAAGATAAAGAAACTGGCAAGTTTATCCCGCATACAATGGAGCTTGTACGGCTTGCCATACCCCGAAGGGTTTATACTCAAAGTCACATTGATTATGTTATTGAAGTTATAACTGAGGTTTATAGAAACAGAGATAAATTGAAAGGTTATAAAATTGTTTGGGAGGCGCCACTTTTAAGGCATTTCACGGCGAAGTTTGAACCAATAAATTGAAAATAAAATTTTGGAGAAAACGGTGAATTTATTCCGCAAAAAAACTATAGCACAAATTTTAAGCGAAGCTGAAAGCGGGGAAAATCGCCTTAAGAGAGCTTTAAGTGCTATTGATTTAACTGCCTTGGGAATTGGAGCAATAATTGGGGCGGGAATTTTTGCGCTCACTGGGACCGCATCTGCAGGTGGAGCACATCATGTCGGTGCTGGCCCTGCGATTGTGATCTCTTTTATTATAACTGCTTTTGCCTGTGGCTTTGCTGCACTGTGCTACGCTGAATTTGCATCGATGCTCCCAATTTCAGGAAGCGCCTATACATATTCATATGCGGCATTTGGTGAGTTTATCGCTTGGATAATTGGATGGGATTTAATTCTTGAATATGCGGTTGGGAACATTGCTGTTGCTATCAGCTGGTCGGCGTATTTTGTTGAATTACTTAGAGGGTTTGGAATTACGATACCAGCATGGTTATCCACAGATTATGTCAGGGCGATGAACACGCCAGAGATTTTAAATTCAGCTCCGCATATAACAATTCCGTTTTTAAATACAACAATACCTATAATTTTTAATCTGCCTGCATTTGGAATAGTTGCTTTGATAACAGTTATACTTGTGATAGGTATAAGGGAGAGTTCTGCTTTTAATGCGATTATGGTATTTATAAAACTTGCCATTTTGCTTTTTTTCATTGTGGTTGGTGCTTTTTATGTCAAGCCTGAGAATTGGCAACCTTTTGCACCAAATGGATGGAAAGGTATAATGACTGGAGCAGCGCTCGTATTTTTTGCTTATATTGGCTTTGATGCAATCTCAACAGCGGCGGAAGAAACAAAAAATCCGCAGAAAAACCTGCCGATAGGGATAATAACATCGCTTGTTATAACTACAATACTTTACATCGCTGTTGCAATTGTGCTTACTGGGATGATACACTATTCTGAGTTAAATGTTCCAGAACCGCTTGCCAAAGCTTTTAATAGCATTGGGTTAAATTGGGCAGCTGGAATTGTTTCCTTCGGAGCTGTTGTATCGACAACCGCTGTATTGCTTGTGTTTCAACTTGGTCAGCCGAGAATATTTTTCTCAATGGCACGGGATGGGCTCTTGCCTAAATGGTTTGCTAAAATTCATCCGAAATTTAAAACGCCACATGTAACAACAATTTTAACTGGCATCTTTGTAGCTATACCAGCTGGATTTGCAGATATTGGTGAAGCTGCTGAACTCACAAATATTGGAACTCTCTTTGCATTTGTTTTAACTTCTGCTGGTGTTCTCGTATTAAGATATACAAATCCAAACGCACCGAGACAATTCAAAACCCCGCTTGTCCCATTTGTCCCAATACTTGCTATTTTAACATGTTTTTACCTTATGTTAAGTCTGCCATTGATAACATGGATTCGCTTTATTGTATGGCTTTCCATCGGTTTGTTGATTTACTTTACTTATGGTTATAGACACAGCAAACTGCGAACTTTAAGTTGAGTCAACTTATAGGAGATTGTTAAATTACTTTCTTTATGTTATATTTAACCTAAAAGTGAAAATTATATCTGGGCATTTATTGTTATGAAAGCAGTTATAAAGGCTGGTGGCTTTGGAACTCGGCTAAGACCTTTGACAATGAACACACCTAAACCAATGGTTCCAATTGTGAATATTCCAGTTATGCATAGAATAATTACCTTGTTGAAAAAACACGGAATTACCGAGATAATTGCTCTTGTTTACTATTATCCCGAAATAATAATGAACTATTTTAAGGATGGGAAAGATTTTGGAGTAAAAATTTCGTATGTAAAAGCTGAAGCTGATTTCGGGACCGCTGGAAGCGTTAGAAATGCAAGTGACTTAATAGGAAATGATGAATTTGTCGTGATAAGTGGTGATGTTTTGACGGACATAGATATTTCAAAAGCGATAGATTATCATTTTGATAAAAAATCAATGGCGACAATAGTTCTCACAAGGGTTAAGAATCCACTTCCTTATGGGATCGTTATAGTTAAGGATACTGGTGAAATTGTTCGATTTCTTGAAAAGCCAAGTTGGGGTGAGGTTTTCAGTGATACGATTAACACTGGAATTTATGTTCTTAATCCATCAGTGCTTGAATTCGTTCCGTATAAGCAAGAATTTGACTTTAGTAAAAACCTTTTTCCAATTTTGCTTGAGAAAAAACTTCCGTTTTATGGTTTTTCAACGGATAGCTATTGGCGTGATATCGGAACTTTGGGAGATTATTTAGAGGCGCATCTTGATTGTCTCTCTGGAGTTGTTAATGTTGAAATTTATGGTGAAAGAATAAACATTGAAAAGGCAAGTATATACATTGGCAAAAATACACAGGTTGAAAATTATGATAGATTTGAAGGGGTTGTTGTCATCGGTGAAAATGCAAAAATTGGGAAAAATGTGAAGATAGTTAATTCGGTGATTGGTTCCAATTGTGAGATTGGGGATAATTGTGAGATTATTAATTCTGTCATCTGGAATGGGACAAAGATTAAGGATCGAGCAAGGTTGACGCTCGATGTTGTTGGGTATGAATGCACAATAGGGGAAGGGGTTGAGATAAACGAGAATGTTTTCATCAGTGATCATTGCACAATTGGAAATAGGGCAAAGTTAATGTCAAACATAAAGCTTTGGCCATGGAAAGTTGTTGAAGATGATTCCGTTTTATCAAAAAGTTTGGTTTGGGAAGATAAATGGCTTAAGGAGCTTTTTACGGAATCAAGGGTGAGTGGTATTTCTAATATTGAAATGACTCCTGAATTTGGGGCAAAGCTTGGTGCAGCTTTTGGGGCGTTTCTTGGGCAGGGAAAAACAGTTCTTGTAAGTCGAGATGCTGATAATGTTTCAAGGATGATGAATCGTGCTTTGATCTGTGGGCTCATTTCCGCTGGACTTGATGTTGACGATTTAAGAATTGCTTCAATTCCAATGGTTAGGCACGAACTTCGCAGCGGAAGATATGCTGGAGGAGTACATGTCAGGAAATCGCCTGTGGACAAGCATCAAACTGATATCATTTTCTTTGACTCAAACGGTAGCGATCTGCCAGCGAGCAAGGCAAAAGCAATTGAGAGATTGTTCTTTGGTGAGGACTTTCCACGAGTTCACTATAGTAAAGTTGGGACGATCAATTTTCCAGTTAGAGTTTCGGAGGGTTATGTTGAGGAGTTTTTATCTGCTTTAAATGTTGATGCCATCAAAAAGCGAAATTTTAAAATTGTAATCGATTATTCAAACGGTGTTGCTGTCACCATTTTTCCGAACATACTTGGAAAGCTTGGATGTCAAGTCATCTCTTTAAATGCATACCTTGATCCATCAAAACTGACAAAAGATGAGGAAGAATTCAAAAAAGCGGTGAGTGAATTATCTCAAATCGTTACATCAATTCGCTATGATGTTGGCTTCATGCTTAACCCTGGAGCAGAAAGGATTTGGGTTATCGATGAGCGTGGAAAGTTTATTGAAAATAATCGGCTTCTCTCTGTAGTTGTAAAGTTGTATCTTGAAGCGAATCGCGATAGGGTTAAGAAAATTGCTGTTCCAATTACTGCATCTCTTGAGGTTGACATGATCGCAAGTGAATACGGGGTTGAAGTTGTAAGGACAAAGGATTCGCATTATGGAATGATGGAGGCGGTCTTAAAAGATCCAGATATAAAGTTTGTTGGAGGAACAAAAGGTGGTTTCATATTCCCAGAGTTTCTCTTCGCTTCCGATGGGATGTTTTCAATATCGAAGATTCTTGAACTGATGGCAATAACTGGAATGAAGATAGGGGAGGTTGAGAAATCATTACCAAGGCTATTCTTCAAGCATAAACTTGTGTCCTGTCCGCGAGATTTGAAAGGGAAGGTGATGCGGCTTGCAACGCTTGAGTCGGAAGGGTATAAAAGACAGCTCATCGATGGTGTTAAGATATTTATGGATGATATTACCTGGATTTTAATTTTGCCTGATAGACAACGAAATGAGGTTCATTTGTTTGCAGAATCAGACGATGAAAAGAGAGTTGAACAGTTACTTGAAGATTACTCTAATAAAGTTGAATTTTGGATGAAATCACGGTAGAAAAATAAAGTTAAGGTTGAAAGTGAAAATCAGTGATATTTTAACAGAAGATTTTGTAATTGTTGGTTTAGATGTTTCATCAAAAGAAGATGCGATAAACGCACTTATTGATTTAATTGCTAAATCTGATAAAGTGATAAATATAAACAAGGTGAGAGAAGCGGTTTTTGAAAGGGAGAAGATAATGACGACAGGTGTTGGGAAAGGTTTTGCTGTCCCGCATGGGAAGACGGATGCCGTCACTGATATTGTTGCTGCTTTTGCCATTACAAAGAAACCAATTGATTACGATTCACTTGATGGTGAGCCCGTTCGTCTTATATTTTTGTTGGTTGGAAGGGATAACATGGTCGGACCCCATATAAAGCTTTTAAGCCGGATTTCAAAGCTCATGAATGATAACAACTTCCGCGATAAATTGATCAATGCTAAAGATCCAAAAGAGGTCGTTGAATTATTTAAAATAGAGGAAGACAAATATCTTGGATGAAGAAAATTTTAAAAAATGTTCGCGGTACCAAAGATATATTGCCAGATGAATCGTACAAATGGCAATACGTTGAGCAAAGGATAAGAAAAATCTTTGAAGTTTATAACTACAGGGAAATAAGAACGCCGATTTTTGAGGAAACAGAATTATTTGCGCGGGGAATAGGGGAGCTTACCGATATAGTGAGCAAGGAAATGTACACATTTTTTGACAAAGGTGGCACAAGTTTAACCCTGAAACCAGAGATGACAGCTTCCGTTATGAGGGCGTATATTCAATATGAAATAAACAAGCAAGTTCCCCTTTTTAAAGTTTATTATATTTCCCCAATGTTCAGGCAAGAGCGTCCCCAAGCTGGAAGACTGCGTCAATTTCATCAGGTTGGCGCTGAAGCGATAGGTAGCCAAAATCCAGAAGTGGATGCTGAAATAATTGCTTTAGTGCTTCACATAATCGAAAGCTTCAATATAGAAAATTACACTTTGAAACTTAACACAGTTGGGTGTCAAAATTGTCGTCCAGCATATAAAGAAGTCTTAAAAGAATACTTGAGAAAATTTTATGATCTTCTTTCTGAGGACAGTAAAAATCGATTGGATCGAAACCCTTTACGAGTGCTTGATTCAAAAGATGAAAGAGATAAAACAGTGATTGAAAACGCACCTTTGATTTATGAGTATTTGTGCGATGACTGCGAAGTACACTTTAATGAGTTGAAGAAAATACTCGACACAATTGGCATTAAATACGAGCTTGAACCACATCTTGTTCGTGGACTTGATTATTATACGAAGACGGCTTTTGAAGTTATAAGTCCAGAGCTCGGTTCGCAAGATGCAATCGCTGGTGGTGGGAGGTATGATCTCCTATCAAAAGAGCTTGGTGGTCCTGATGTTCCTGGGGTTGGCTTTGCGCTTGGGGTTGAGCGAATGATGTTAATACTTGAAAAAAATGGCTATAAATTTGGCGAAATACCAAAACCATTTGTCTATGTTGCTTATCTTGGACAAGACTCACAAAAATTTGCTTTCAACATCGTTTTTAGTTTAAGGAAAAAGATGATCCCCTGTGAAGTGGAACTTCTCAACAGAAGTCTAAAGTCTCAGATGAAGGAAGCAGATAGACAAGGTGCTAAATTTGTTATAATCGTAGGTGAAGATGAACTAAAAAATGATAAATGTACAGTTCGCGATATGAAAAGTGGAGAACAATTTGATGTTAAATTAAACCAAATTTTAGAATTTATCACTTCAAAATATGCCCAGGAAGCTTCAACGGATTGAACCGAAAATTAAATATGATTTCATACTTTATCTTTCAAAAGGATATGATGAGGTAGGGAAACAAAAATTTCTGAAATTTGTAATTGAGACAACGCAGCATTTTCTTGCGTTTAATTATGAGCTCGATATTGATGTGTCAGTTAATGACAGGGAAATAACTTTTGAAATACATGGTTTCAAATCCCCCAGTTCACCTGTATCTCGTTCAGGTCCAGCAAGATTCGAATATAATCTTTATGATTACAAGGATGGTTTATATTCTTTAACGGTGGTTAAGAAAGAAAAACTAAAAAATACATTTGCCGTTTTTATCTTTGGGGACAAAATTACGCTGAAAAGCGAACCGAGGAAAAATAAATTTGTCAAGTTAAACATAATTGAAAGTTAAAAATCATGCGTCCCATTTTATTTCAAATAGGTCCAATTCCCATTTACAGTTATGGTCTTATGATGGCGCTTGCGTTTATAGTAGCGGACTACCTCCTTGCGAGAGAGTTTAAGAGATTGAGATTAAATGTAAGTTACGCCAATGAAATGCTGATTTTAGCCCTTGTTTCTGGGATTGCTGGAGCTAGGCTTTTATATTTGATTGAAAACTTTAGTGATTTTTTAAAAGCTCCTCTTGAAATGATTTTTTCAGCCGGTGGTTTGACTTGGTATGGGGGATTCATTGCTGCTTTTATAGTTTTGCTCATTTATGTAAAGCGAAGGAAGTTACCTATTCTTAAGGTTCTTGATGCCATTGCTCCTGCAGTTGCTCTTGGATATGGAATTGGCAGGATCGGATGCCACCTTTCCGGCGATGGGGATTATGGCATTCCAACATCACTGCCTTGGGGTACAATTTATGCTAACGGAACACTAAAACCAACATATGCTTTGCGCAGTTATTTTGAGAGATTTCCCGAACTTGCCGAAAAATACAACTACTGGGAAAAAGCTTCAAAAGTCATAGGTGAGGATAGATTTGGAATAATTACTGAATTTGATACCTTTATTAAATTACATCCAACGCCCGTATATGAATTTCTCCTAATGGTTGTGATTTTTATTTTCTTGTGGATATATAGAAAAAGAATTAAGTTTTCAGGGGAACTCTTTGGTTTATATTTAATTCTTTCATCTATTGAAAGGTTTTTCATTGAATTTATTCGTTTAAATCCACCTTTGCTTTTGGGCTTGTCTGAGGCACAGGTGCTTTCTATCCTTCTTTTTGTTTCGGGGATTCTTTTTCTTAAAAAGTTAAGGAATGTTAAAAAACCCAACAAAAATGATAACGCTCGGTAAAATCTTACAAGCAATTGGGATTGCTGAGACGATGATAGGTTTAATCGCGGGCTTACAAGGTAGCATGGCACGAGAGATGATTTTTGCTGGAATTGGCATCCTTGTTTTTATCATCGGCAGGCTAATTGAAAAAGCTGGGATGAGAAGAAATCGCGATTCGTCTCAAAGTGAACCGATGAGTTCGTGAAGCTTTTTGAACTCTTTTTCCCAATTTAGCTCATTTAGTGCTACCTTGCAATTTTCTTTCAATTTGTCATAGAGCGTGTCATTTTCTATCAATTCTTTGATCGCTCCCAGTATATCTTCGAGGTCTTCAGGGTTTACTAAAACGCCAACTTTATACTTTTCTACAACTTTTTTTATTTCTGGAAAATCGCTTGCGATGAAGGGTATTTGATGTTGTATGTATTCAAAAATTTTGTTTGGAAGAGAGAAAATGTAGCTTGATGAAAGTGGCTCAATAATGCATAATCCAATAACTTTTCTCACATTCGGGAACAAAATATATTGATCGGGAGCATATGGACCGAAAATAAAAACAAAATTTTCAAGCTTACGATTTCTGATTTCTCTTTCAATTTCCTGCTTTAACTCACCTTTACCTATAAGCAAAAGTTTTATGGTTGGAAATTCGGGCGAGAGCTTTTCCAATATATCAAAATAAAGTTTCAAACCGCGCCCCAGATGAAATAAACCAAAGTAGGCAAGCAATATATCATCAGAAGTGAACAAATTTTGGGGTAAAGCAAAGATTTTAGATTGATTTTTTTGATATGGCAGATTCCGTAGGATTTGAATTTTTTTATCATAGAATTGGGTTGATAAAATCTCATAAATTGACTGACTAACAGTTAAAATTAGATTACATTTTGAAGTAAAAAATCGCTCAAGTTTAATTATTAAATTTTGTTTTAACTTTCTCCCATAAAGTGAGGCCAGTGAGGAATAAAGTTCTCGTGAGTCATATATCAATTTTGTTTTTCTAATCTTGGAAATTAACCATGCAATAGGAAGCGAGAAAAAATCTGAAGCAATTATTATATCTGGATTGACTTTTGGTATAGAAAGGACTGATTTTAAATAAAACATCAGAATTTTTGTCACTGCTCTTTTGTGTCTTTTTAAGGAAATATAGGTGACATCTGGGTTTTCAAGAGATCTTTCATTCGGTTCTTTTGCACAAAGCACCTTGACATCATAGCCTAAGCTGACAAAAGAATTATACATCTTGAAACTCCTTGAATCATGTGAGATATTTCCCAGAAAAATAATTAAAATTCTTTTTAAGCTCATTTAAAGGTTGAAATTAATTGTGAACACGTGAGAATCGGGGAAGTTATACCCCAAGGGTGAAAAAGCATAATGAACTGAAAATTTACTTAATTCAATTCCTCCCCCAAATCTCAAGTTCCCTGGGTTATGAGCGAAAATATAGCCAAAATTTAAGTTAAAGTTGGATAGAAATTTAAAACCAATCCCCACACTTAACAAGTTTAACGAATCGTAAAACTTTCGCTTTGCTTCAATATTTAGCAAAATATCTATGCTACCTGGAGCAATTGAATAACTAATTGATGCTCCGATTGATAATGTCGTTGGAGGATTAATGCTCTCAGTTCTGAATTTCCCTTTGGAGCCAAAATCTTTTAGTGATGCTCCTGCTTGGAAATTAAATTGTGAAAGTTTAAAAGAATACAGAACGCCCAGATCAAAAGAAACAAGATTTGTCTCGTCAACAAAAATTTTTTCAAGTATATATTTTGCTGTCATCCCCACTTTAAGCTTTGTGCCTAAATTTGGGGAAGCTGAAAGTGAAATTCCAAAATCTCTTGATGTGAATTTACCTTCCGCTTCACCAGGGCGTTCTCTTATCTCTATATCCGTCGCACTGATGTAAGTTAAACTTAGAGCGAAATTGAGAAACTTAGTTGGAATTAAAACTGATGTATAAAGAAATTTGCCATCGACCATCCAATTGCGATATGTTATCAATACCGAACTTCGTTTAAATGTGCCAAGCCCCGCTGGATTATAATAAATTGTTCCAAGTTCAGGTGGCAAAGCGACCCCTGCATCTGCAAGTGAAACTACCTTCGCGTCAACACCGATTGATAAAAAGTTAAATCCCGATTTACCACCCCCTGATGAAATTTGAAGCCAAATAAGAGTCAACAATAAAATTATTTTAAGACTGTTCATCATATGAGTGCAAAATTTGTCTTTATAATTTTAATCCAAGAGTTAACAATTGCATTCCTGAAGGGGAATATCTTTCAAATCTATATGCGTAATCAAAAAATACTACAAAATTGCCTATTTTTCTACTTAAGCCAAAACCGAGGGAAAAGTCTAAATAATTTTGAAAAAGCCGAACTCCACCCCTTATAGCTAAACTCTGTTTAAATCCATCCGTTATAAAATACAACGGATATAATTCCGAACCAAGGTTGAAAAATTTTTCCCTACCTATATTGTCATATTCAATCGATGTGAAGAAAATATCTTTGATTGCATAGGTCAAACCAAGGCTTATCGTTTTGGGAAAGGTTTCAACAATTGTCCGTCCCTTTTCTTGATAAATTATTGAAGAATCCCATTTGTATTTTGCGTTGATGTCGTGAATGGAAGCGCCAACCGTGATGTTATCGTTAAACTTAAATAGGACACCAAAGTCAATCCCAAGAGTTTGTGTTTTCATCTCGCGGTAAAGTTTATTGTAATAAAATTTTAAAGATAATCCCGCGGACAGTTTTTCAATTATTCTATTTGAAAACGCGAAGCCCAATTGAAATTCACTTGTGCTGAGGTTTTCAATATGATGTCCATCTACATCTCTTGAATCAATATTTTTTACGCCAGCCCTGATCAAAAAGATTGAAAAACCAGCGGTTGGATATAGAGATTGAGTATAGTGAAGAAAATCAAGTTCTCTATCAAGCGATAAGATGCCGAAAGTAAGCGAAGCCATTTTTAAGTTTGAAAAAGGTAAAACCGCAGGATTATAGTAACCTGTCACCTCACCATAGATAACCGAATTCATAGCATTGCTAAGTGCTATGCCTCTTGAGCCAAAACCTAACCTCGAGAAAGAAGCGGTTGAAATATGTTGCGACACAACGTTTATCGCAAAAAGGTTGAAACACAGAAATAGCGCAATAATTTTTTTATTGAACAACGAGTATTTTACCATACATTTCTTTATCATCTATTTTAATTCTGTAAAAATATACACCATTTGGAACGACATTTCCAGCATCATCTTTCCCATCCCATATCTCATCATATTCTCTTTTACCGCTTCTCGATGCGTTTGAAATAAGAGTCCTAACTTTCCTCATAGAGAAATCGAAAATTTCTATCGTCACTTTGCTTTGTGCATTTTCGACGCTGTAATGAATTCGGGATGCTTCAAGCCATGGTGAAAATGGATTTGGATACGCATAAGTTTTGTTAAGTCCTTCAATTTTTTCATATGTTCTATAAATCGTCCAGTTATCTCCAAAAGTTATTGAATCTGTGAACTTAACTAACCCATCTGCGCTTCCAGCCCAGATTGTATCTCTTTGTACCCCAATTGAATAAAAAATATTTGTGTAAATAACTTGTCGAGAAGATGGATCTACTATTCTACTAGCTTTTTCCCAACTTTTCCCAAGATCCTTCGTTCGCCAGAGCCCGTTATCACTTACTGCGTAAACAATGGAATCTTTGAAAGCGATGTTGTGAACGAATTCCCCTAATAGTGTTGTCCGCCATGTATTACCACCGTCTTCTGAAAAGCTCAAAGCTTTATATTCCTCCGGATCGTTTGCGTTTATTGTTGCACCCCAGATTATGTTTTTTGTTTCATCGCCAGTGTTAATTTTTTGATTTCCAAGTGCAACAACAAAATTACCGGATATAGGCATAGATTGATTTTGATGATTAAACTTCACCCAGCTCCTTCCACCATCTGTTGACTTATTTATTCCATCAGCTGTGCCAACCCAGAGTATTGAATCATCAACAGAGATGACGGAGAAAACACGATGGTTATAATTTTTAACTGGGTTAAGTTCAAAACTTAACGAATCATTTGGATTAACTTGATTTAGATTATCTGGGGGCAAGATAACCCTTTGCCAAGTTCTACCCATGTCAGTTGACTTCCTTAATCCACCTGCAAAAGATGCTATGAAGATAGCATTGTTGGTCAACGCAATATCGTATATTATATTGTTAACTGTGGTCGTTACAGGTAAAGCTTTAATTTGATTTATTCCATACACTTCAACTGTATCATTTTTATCATCGATTGGCTGTTCCACCTTTGTCCATGTTTTGCCACCGTCGGTCGAATATACAAGACCCAAACCTTCGGGGAAGTAATTGTTATCTATCTTAACAGTTCGAGCTAAGGCAACCCAAACTATTCCATCTCTACAAGCGATCGCAGAGATTTTGCTTTCTCCGAACTCGGGTGTTTTGTAATAATTTTTCCAAGTTTTACCACCATCAGTTGTCATGCTTAAGCCTTTGCTTGTACCAATCCATACAGTATCGTTACAAACGCAGATGTTTGTCACTATATTGCCACCCGGTAAATCGGAAAAGTTTGATGCTGAAGCTTTGTTTTCAAAAGGGTTTAATTGATATGTAGTTTTAAGCTGTGAATATGAAAAATTTAGCAAAATTATGAAAGGTGCAAGCAGTTTCAGTCTCATATGACGCTCAGAAAGTGTGTTATGGTATTGCTTACAGCACCAGCTTTATCGATCGCTTGAAATTCAAATCTATAAGTGCCTTTTTGCGTGTTGGGTGGAAGTTGAATTATTATAGAGTAAATCCCATCGCCAGCTCTTTCATCGCCACTTATACCGCTTGCATTTCCATCGTCGTACATTTGAAATGGATTTCCCGATGAAGGAGAACCATCCGGTTTAAAGGAGCTAAAATAAACAGCTTTTATATCATTATCACCATCTAGGTCTGTGGCTTTTACTGTGATTTTTATGAGAACGGTTTGAGTTTGAAGGATAACTGTGTCAGGTGCATTTAAGTCAGAAATTATCGGTGGGCGATTTCCGCGATAAAGGTTTAAGTTAAAGTAAAATTCATTGCTTGTGAAATTGTTTTTGTCAATTGAGAAGATTCTTACCTGATAAATTCCAGATTCTTTTCTTTTGATTTTAAACTCAGGTTCACCGTAGAAAGTTGAATCATTAATTTTGTTAAGCTTTATCTGAACTAATGTGATCCCGCGCAAGGGATTTATAGCATAGCAAAAGGTCTCGTCAATGTCACCTTGTCCATCTTTATCGTAAACAATTGCGGTCGCTTTAAATTTTATTTTTAAAGTATCTTCAGGATTTTTTTCTGCCCCTACTAAAATCGTATCAAGATTAATTTCATTTGGTTCAATTTTAGCAAATTTTATAATTGGTGGATTAGCAAAGTTAATATCAATCACATTTAAATTTTCCCTTTCGCATGAGTAAAACAGCATAATGATCAGAAACGCAAGGATCTTTCGCATTTTTACTTTATCTTTATTGGCACAGGTGAAATTGATAAAATGAATATGGCGATAGCTACCCATCCAATTATTTTACGTTTTTTATCAAGCATTCCAAAAGTTCCAACAGGTGGATGTTCAATTTTAACGATAAAGTATAAAACGAACGCCCATACAAGCCATCCTGGCCAGCCCAAGTTTTGATCAAAGACCCCAAACAATCCAAATGCTATTAAGCTGAAGAAGAAACCCCGTGCAATATATCTATGCTTGTCTCCAAACATCGCGAAAATTATATGCCCTCCGTCAAGTTGACCAACTGGGATTAGGTTCATCGCTGTGACAAGTAATCCAAACCATCCAGCGCACAGGTAAGGATAGTGGTAGATTTCATTCATAGGTGGAATGAAAGCATCAGAATTTAATAATGAGAAAATTTTTCTAAATAGGAAGAAAAGAAGAGTATCGCCAAACGTTAAATCGCCTTCGGGCAATTGGGGAAGAAAGCGATATTCCGGGTGAATTTGGTAGAGATACTCTATATCGGGAAGATTTTCAAATCCGTAGATTAACACAAGCAGTGTTGCTATAAACCCAGCTATTGGTCCAGCAACACCTATATCAAAAAGGGCTTTTCTATTTGGGACAAATGATTTAATTCTTATTACAGCCCCAAGAGTTCCAAAATTTAGAATGAATGGAAATGGGGGAAATGGGATAAAATATGGGAGAGTTGTGACAACATTATGTTTTCTTGCTGCAAAATAATGCCCAAATTCATGTGATGCGATTATAAAAAGAATCGAAAAAGAGTAAGGCAGTCCAAAATGTAAATTTGTTAATTCAAAGGGGTCTTTAAGAACCCATTGAACCCCGGCGATCGTCACTGTGAAAAATGTTATGATGAATAAAAAGATGTGAAGAAAGTAGTTAGGTTTGTATTCAATGGTCTGGTACTGATACTCAGGAACGCTCATCTATATCCTGTTTTTTGTTCAATTTGAAGAAAAAAAGCGAAAAAAGCAAGTTTATAAAAATGTGAAATTATTAGACCAAGCATGGCAAATTTTCAACAAATCTTTTGTCAAGGACTTGAAATAAAATTAAAAATTTTCTAATTTTTATTTGGCATAAGTTTTGAAAGTAGCTTTTTATGACAACGAGGATTTGAAGATTGAGCTCGCTAAAGAGGCGAGCGTTAAAAAATAAAAAATTAAAAAGGGAGGCCTGCCATGTGGCAATTTTGGGCAACTTTAATGGTGGGACTTTGGCTCCTCTTGGGATCCGGTATAATGGGTGTTGCTGTTAAAAAGGAAGATTTTGATGTTATTTATCTTATCTTGGGTATCTTGGCTTTCGTGCTTGGTTTGTGGGTATTTGTTGGACCGGTTAAACCTTTGTTGAAAGTGTTTTCTGCGATTATTGGAATTGGTGGAATCTGGCTTGGCATTTCATCGTTTATTTCTGGGCTTCAGGGGATTGCCAACGCAATCATCGTTGGGATTGTATTCATCGTTCTTGGATTCTGGGGAGCTTTAACTAAACCGTCATCGTAAGGGAAAAATGCCCGGGGCAGCCTTGCCTCGGGCTTTTAAAAATTTAACCTACATGTGATGGGTTATAAAACCGCAATTGAATACGAGCCAAGATACATTGAACTTCACCGTAAGGGTATATTAAAAGAACGGGTTGGGATTTTAAAACAGATATTGAACGATTGTACACTTTGTCCCAGAAACTGCCATGTGAATAGAAATGCTGGAAAGAAGGGGAAATGTAGAGTTGGGAGTGAGATCATAATTTCGGGGGTGCATCCGCACTTTGGGGAGGAAGCATGTCTTGTTGGAACTCACGGTTCAGGGACAATTTTCTTTGCAAGTTGCAATATGAATTGCATATATTGTCAAAATTTTGAGATAAGCAGATTTAAACAAGGTGAAATTGTAAGCGTTTATACGCTTGCTGATTCAATGTTGTATCTTCAAAAGATAGGCTGTCACAATATAAACCTTGTAACGCCAACTCATTATGTCCCCCAAATCGTCGAAGCAATTGAGATCGCTGTTAACAAAGGATTAAAAATACCGATTGTTTATAATTGCGGTGGATATGAATCCGTCGATACATTAAAATTGCTTGACGGGATTATCGACATTTATATGCCGGATATCAAATATTCTGACAACGCAAATGGGTTGAAATATTCGGGTGTGCCAGATTATTGGGATGTCGTTAGACCAGCCGTTAAAGAGATGTGGAGGCAGGTTGGGGATCTTGAAATAGTTGATGGAATTGCTGTGAGGGGCTTACTTATAAGGCATCTTGTTTTGCCAAATAATATCGCTGGCTCCGAGAAGGTTTTTGAATTTATTGCTAATGAAATTTCAAGAAATACATATGTTAACATAATGGCACAATATAGACCATGCTTTAACGCTTTTTTAAAACCTGAGCTTGCAAGGAGGATAACAATTCAAGAATATAGGGAAGCTGTAAGAACTGCACAGAAGTTTGGTTTAAGGAGGATAGAGTTAAGTCCGTGGTATTAACAAAAGCAAATAAATTTATGGATTTCTTTGAGGTTTTAAAGAAAAGAAGATCGATAAGAAAATTTAAACCTGATGCAATTCCTGAGGATAAGCTTCAGCTGATTTATGAGGCGATCAATTCAGCTCCTTCCGCTGGCGATTTACAAGCGTATGAGGTTTTTGTTGTAAGGGACAAAGATAAACTTAAAAAACTTGCTGATTCTGCTTTTGGACAAGAATTCATAGGTGAGGCTCCGATTGCTCTTGTTTTTTGCGCAAATCCATCAAGGTCAAGATGGAAATATGGAGCGAGGGGAGAAAAACTTTACTCTTTACAGGATGCGACGATCGCATGTGCTTATGCACAGCTTGCTGTAACAGCGCTGGGGCTTGGCAGCGTTTGGGTTGGCGCCTTTGATGAAGATAAAGTCAGAAAAATAATTGGGGTCGGCAAAGACATAATTCCCATCGCAATTCTTCCAATCGGATATCCTGATGAATCTCCAGAACCAACGCCGAGAAGAAAGATAAGCGATTTGATACACGAGGTTAGTTAGACCGCTGTTTTACTTCATCATAGCTGCGGATTTATCGGGAGAGTTTGATTTTCATTTTTTGTTTGTTTAAATTTTTCCAAAAAAAGTGAAAATGAGGAGGAAAGCGATATTATTTTTTATAATCCTTCCGATCGTTGCAAGTGCCCAGATATTAACAGGATTTATTGGGGGCAATTTAGAAAAACAGATCGAATGGGAACAAAAGTTTTTAAAAATTCCAAAAGCTAGCAATTGTGAAAGACACTTATTTGTGCTCACAGAGGAACCACATCCTGCGGGAAGTGAAGCGGGATACAAAGTAGCTGAGTATATAGATAGCGTTTTTAAATCCTATGGTTTGAACTCAAAAATTGTTGATTATTGGGTCTATCTCCCGTATCCCCAAGACGTTTCAATTGAATTGGTTCAACCATATAAAGTTAAATTCGAATTAAAAGAGCCGACATGGCTCTGGGATAAAGATACATATGATGATAACATCTTCACATTCTTTAATGCCTATTCCCCAGATGGTGAGGTTGAAGCTCAAGTTGTATATGTTAACTACGGTTTGCCTGAGGACTACGAAAAACTTAAGGAAATGGGAATTAGTGTAAAAGGGAAGATCGTCATAGCAAGATATGGGAAATCGTTCAGAGGCGTTAAAGCTAAAGTAGCTGAGGAAAACGGAGCCATTGGTTTGATCATTTACTCCGATCCAATGGATGATGGATATATGAAGGGGGATGTTTATCCACGAGGTCCTTGGAGGCCTGAAGGTGCGGTGCAAAGGGGAAGCATTTATTATATGTTTGAATATCCTGGTGATCCATTGACCCCGGGCTATCCAGCAACTAAAGAGGCAAAAAGAATCGCACCGGAGCAGGCAAAAAGTTTGCCGAGGATTCCCACCATGCCCATCTCATACAAAATTGCAAAGGAAATCCTTGAAAATCTCTCTGGTCCAAATGTTCCCGAAGGATGGCAAGGTGGATTGCCCTTTGCTTATCACATTGGTCCAGGTCCAGCTAAAGTTAAGATGAGGATTAAATCTGAATGGAAAATAAGACAGATTAAAAATGTTATAGCGGAAATTCGGGGCTATGAGGAACCAGATAAGAAGATAATCTTTGGTAACCATCATGACGCATGGGTTTATGGAGCGGTTGATCCAAACAGTGGAACTTCGGTGATGCTTGAGACCGCAAGAGCTTTATCTGAGTTAATGAAACAGGGTTGGAAGCCCAAGAGAACTATTTTGTTTTGTGCGTGGGATGCAGAGGAATATGGATTGATTGGTTCAACTGAATGGGTTGAGGAAAATTATGATGATCTTGTTAAAAACGCGATTGCTTATATAAATGTCGATGTTGCGGTATCAGGGAAAGATTTTAGCGCAAGTTCAGTGCCTTCGCTTGATCGATTTATTGAGGAGCTGATAAAGTCTGTGGTTGACCCCGAAACAGGAAATACAATTTTTGCTGAAGCGTGGAAGAGACAGAACAAGTCTATCTCAAAGAATATTTCAAATCCGCCCGATACTGCAAGAATTAAATTTGGCAGATTGGGAAGCGGTTCAGATTATACTGCATTTCTTGATTTTGCTGGCATTCCATCGATTGACATGAGGTTCACAGGACCATATGGGGTTTATCATTCTCAACTTGACAATTTTTACTGGATGAAAAATTTTTGTGATCCTGATTTTAAATACCATGAAACGATGGTTAAAATAGTTGGCATTGCTTTGATGCGCTTAAGCTCATGTGATTATTTACCTTTCGACTATGTTAATTACGCAAATGAGATTGAGGGATACATAAATGAAATCGAAAAAGATTACGGTGACCTTCTAAAAGGGAAAGGGATTGATTTTACCAACATCAAAGAAAAGATTAAAACCATGAAGTTATACGCTGATTCACTGAAGATGAAGCAAAGAACATTTTTAACTCTTGATGTTTCCAAACTTGAACGAAAGTTCACACGAAAGGTTGGGCTTCCAAATAGAAATTGGTACAAGCATAGAGTTTATGCGCCGGGTTATTACCTTGGTTATGGAACGCAAGTATTGCCAGGGATAAATGAGGCATTGTCTTTTAACAATTTTGATGTTGCGTTGAAAGAAATTAAATTATTTGAGGAAATACTCGAAGATATCATAAAAGAAACTCAAAATCTTTTGAAACCAAAATTGGGGGTTAAATGAACATACTTGTAACTGGTGGAGCTGGTTTCATCGGTTCGCATGTCGTTGATTCTTACATTGAGCTTGGACACAATGTGATTGTGGTTGATAATCTTTCCACTGGCTCACTTGAAAATTTGAACCCGAAGGCGAAGTTTTACCAGCTTGACATAAGGGATGATAGGATCGAAGAAATTTTTAAAAATGAGAAAATCAATATCGTAAATCATCATGCGGCGCAGATGGATGTCAGAAAGTCAGTTGAAGACCCAATTTATGATGCGGATGTGAATATAATTGGAAGCTTAAAACTTTTGCAATTTAGCATAAAATATGGGGTAAAAAAATTTATCTTTGCCTCAACTGGTGGAGCAATTTACGGGGAGCAGGATTATTTTCCAGCGGATGAGGAACATCCGACGAGGCCACTTTCTCCATATGGTGTTGCGAAATTAACAGTTGAAAAATATCTATACTTTTACAAAGAGGTTCACGGATTAAATTATGTTGTTTTAAGATACGCAAATATTTATGGACCGAGGCAAAATCCACATGGTGAGGCCGGTGTCGTCGCTATATTTACAAGCAAAATGTTAAAAGGGGAACAGCCAATAATTAACGGTGATGGCCTTCAAACGAGGGATTATACATACGTTGGCGATGTTGTAAGAGCAAATGTTCTTGCTCTTAATTACGATAAATCCGACGTTTTTAATATTGGAACTGGCATTGAAACAGATGTGAATACTTTGTTTCATAAATTGAAAAATTTGACAAAGGCAAATTGCGATGAAGTTCATGGGCCCCCAAAACCTGGTGAGCAAAGAAGAAGCGTCATAAGTTATGATAAAATTTACAAAACGCTCGGATGGAAACCGGAGATATCTCTTGATGAAGGCTTGAGATTGACTGTTGAATTTTTCAAAAACAAATTTAAATCTCAAGGTGGTGCTTGAGTTCGTTCAGAAAATAACGGATGGAAATTTCAAGGCGATCTCAAAAGCAATATCGCTTGTCGAAAATGAACACGACGAAGCAAAGGAGTTGCTCAAGAAAATTTACAAATATACGGGGAAAGCTTATAAAGTTGGCATCACGGGTCCACCTGGGGCTGGGAAAAGCACGCTTGTTTTTCAGCTTACAAAACTTTTAAGAAATGAGGGTAAAAAAGTTGGAATTATAGCGGTTGACCCAACGAGTCCATTTACAGGCGGTTCACTTCTTGGCGACAGGGTAAGAATGAGTGAATTAGCTCTTGATGATGGAGTTTTTATAAGAAGTATGGCTACGCGTGGAAGTTTGGGAGGATTAAGTAAGAAAGCAATTGAAGCTGGAGATATACTTGACGCGGCTGGTTTTGATTATGTTATTTTTGAAACCGTTGGGGTTGGGCAATCGGAGCTTGACATCGTCAAAGCAGCTGATACAGTTGTCGTCGTTCTCGTCCCGGAATCGGGGGATTCAATTCAAGCGATGAAAGCTGGTCTTATGGAGATAGCTGATATATTTGTTTTGAATAAAAGTGATAGGGAAGGAGCTGATATAGCGGCGAATGCAATTAAAAGTGTGTTAAGTTTCAGGATGAGAAAAGATGAATGGGAAGTTGAAGTTATAAAAACAATTGGGAATGCTGGATTTGGGGTTGATACACTTTTAAATCAGATAAAAAAACATCGTGATTTTTTGTTCAGAACTGGTGAATTTGAAAAAAGGAGAAAGGAGAAATTAAAATCGAAGATTAAAGAAATAGTTGAGGAAAGGCTTCGTGAAAACTTTTGGACGCGGGATCGAGTTAAATTGCTCGATGAGAGGATCAGTTCCATTACAAACTCGCATATAAATCCAATTGAAATAGCTGAGGAATTAATTGCGCATTTTTACCAGCAAAACTCTCTATAAAAGAGCCAAAAGCTCTATTTAAAAATAACTTACGGTAAAAAGCCATGGATTTTTATTTAACCGAAACTCAAAAACAGGTTAAAAACCTTGCCCGAGAATTTGCCGAGAATGAAATTGCCCCACATATTAGAAAATTTGACGCCACAGGGGAGTTCCCAACGGAAATAATGAAAAAACTCGGTGAAATTGGTTTTCTCGGCATTACATTTCCAGAGAAATACGGCGGTGCTGGTTTATCTTATCTTGATTATGTTGTAATAATTGAAGAAATTAGCAGAGTTGATCCATCGATAGGCTTGAGTGTTTCGGCGCATAACGGGCTTTGCACAAATCATATTTTTATGTTTGGCAGCGAAGAGCAGAAGCAAAAATATCTCCCTGATCTTTGTACAGGTAAAAAAATAGGGGCGTGGGCTTTAACGGAACCGCAGGCTGGAAGCGATGCAGCAAATTTGTTAACATCAGCTGTTCGAGAGGGTGATCATTATGTGTTAAACGGAAACAAAGTTTTTACAACGCATGCTGGGGTTGGTGAAATAATCGTTGTCATGGCTGTAACGGATAAGAGCAAGGGCAAAAATGGCATCTCTGCATTTATAGTTGAGAAAAATTATGATGGTGTAATCGTTGGGAAAAAAGAAGATAAACTTGGGATGCGTGCAAGTGATACATGCTCTTTGACTTTTGACGGTTGTAGAGTTCCAGTGGAAAATTTAATTGGTGAAGAAGGGCAAGGTTATAGGCAGGCAATGGAAATTCTTGCTGGTGGCAGAATAGGGATAGCTGCTCTTTCAGTTGGACTTGCGCAAGGTGCTTTGGATTTAAGTTTAAAATATGCGAAGGAAAGGAAGGCGTTTGGAAAATATATCGCTGAATTCCAAGCGATACAATGGAAGATTGCGGATATGGCAACGCAAATAGAAGCAGCAAGATTGCTTACTTACAAAGCAGCTTACCTTAAAGATCAGGGGAAGGATTATCATCTTCATGCTTCAATGGCGAAATATTATGCAAGTGAAGTTGCCGTTAAATGCGCAAATGAAGCAGTTCAAATTTACGGTGGCTATGGTTATATCAAAGAATACCCAGTTGAGAAACTTTACAGGGATGCAAAACTTCTCACGATAGGGGAAGGGACGAGCGAAATTCAAAAAATTATCATAGCGAACAAAATTTTGAAGGAGTTATCACATTTAGATTAAATTTTTTAACTTGCGACCGCCACCGACAAAGCTAAAACTTGGGAAGCGCCTGAGCGAATAAGTTCTTTCGCACATTCATTCAGCGTAGAGCCTGTGGTTATAACATCATCAACTATGGCAAATCTTTTGCCAACAACAAAATCTTTATATTTTTCGTTAAGCACGAAAGCATCCTTGACATTTTCCAGGCGCTGTTCAAAGTTTAACTTTGTCTGGGTTTGAGTGTTCTTTTTTCTAATAAGCATGTCGTTTATGACTTTTACTCCTGTGACTTTGCTTATCCCTTTAGCGATTAGTTCGCTTTGGTTGTATCCTCTCTCCCTGAGTCTAATCTTATGAAGTGGAACTGGTAGGAGAGCATCTGCGCTGGTGAAGTCAACATCATGTTTAATTGCGTTGCCAACGATCTCCCCAAGCAATATACCGATGGTTCTTTTATTTTGATATTTAAGCTCATGAATTAACATCTGAACAATGCCTTCCTCTTTAAAATGAAAACAAGAAAAAGCCTTTGTTATATATCCATGGTTTCCAAATTTCAACTCAAAACTTTGCTTCATATCAATTGGCTCTACTTTTTCAATTTTATGGAGACAATCAAGACAAATTATTGTTTTCTTATCCTCAAGGTGTCGATGGCAAATTTCACATTCATAGATGAAGATGAAATCAAGGATTGAATCAAGCAAAAGCTTAAGCATCGTCGTAAAAATTTAACTTTCACTTAATTAATTCCTCCGCAATTTGGACGGCGTTAGTTGCAGCTCCTTTTCGCAGGTTATCAGCAACGATCCACAGGTTCAAAGCGTTTTCAGAGCTATAGTCCCTCCTTATTCTTCCGACAAAAACTTCATCCTTCTCATGTGAAATTAATGGCATTGGATATGCATTGTTATATGGATCGTCATATAAGACTATACCTGGTGAGTTATTTAAAACATCTCTGATTTCCTCAATTTCAAAGTCCTTCTCAAACTCTATGTTCACGGCTTCACTATGTCCCCCTATGACTGGAACACGAACACATGTAGCGGTAATTTTTATTGAATTGTCACCTATAATCTTTATCGTTTCCTTCATAATTTTATGTTCTTCCTTTGAATAACCATCTTCATAAAAGTTATCAATGTGGGGAATGCAATTGAAAGCAATTTGATGTGGAAATTTGGGGTTTAAAATTTTATCCCCTTTGATCTCGGCAAAAAGTTGATCTATTCCTCTTTTCCCAGCCCCAGTAACGGATTGATATGTTGATACCACTACTCTTTTTACCTTAAATTTATCGTGAAGTGGCTTTAAAACAACAACAAGCTGGATTGTTGAGCAATTTGGGTTTGCTATTATACCTTTGTGTTCAGAGATTTTTCCTTTATTAACTTCTGGAACAACGAGCGGGACATCATCTCTTAATCTGAACGCACTACTATTGTCTATAACAATGCAATTTCTTTTTACTGCTTCAGGAACAAACTCACAACTCACATCAGTGCCTGCAGAGAAAAAAGCTATCTCAACACCTTTAAATTTTTCTGGTGATAATTTTTCAACCTTTATGTCATCACTATTAAATTTCAACTTGCTTCCCGCTGATTTTTCCGAAGCAAGGAGAATTAAATTCTTAACCGGGAACCTTCGCTCTTCTAGAACCTGAATTATTTTTCTGCCGACAAGTCCAGTTGCTCCAACTATTGCAACATTATATTCGCTCATTTGCATGGTGAATTTATTTTTAAACTACCTTAAAATAGTTTCAAGTGCAGTTTTAAGATCAGTTTTTTCATCCCTATATTTTACAATTATTGGAGTATAGATTGAAAGAGCGTTTTCAACTGCGAAGTCGTTTTTCTGTATAGCCCTTGAGCCCATTACAACTATTGCATTTTCTGGAATTTCAAGTGGCTTTCCATTTCCAGATTGATAAATTTTTTCTCTTACAATATCATAAACTTGAGTTGATGCTGTTAATATCACACCAGCCCCTATAACTGCCCCTTTTCTTATAATTGTCCCTTCGTAAATTCCCGCATTTCCACCGATGAAAACATTATCCTCAATTATTACTGGAAATTGGCCTATAGGTTCAAGCACCCCACCAATTTGTGCAGATGCACTGATATGTACATTTTTCCCAATCTGTGCACACGAACCAACAAGGACATGCGAATCTATCATCGTTCCCTCATCAACATAAGCACCGACATTTATATATGCTGGTGGCATAATCACAACACCTTTTGCGATATAAGCTCCCTCTCTAATTGATGTTCCTCCTGGGACAATTCTAATCCCTGAATCAGGCGAGATTCTCTTTAACGGATATGTATGCTTATCAAAAAATTTAAAATTTTCATTAATTGACATATCGACAAGCTTGCCAATTTTGAAGCCAAGAAGAATTCCCTTTTTGACCCAATGATTTACAACCCATTGATCATTTATCTTTTCAGCTGCTCTTATCTTGCCTGTTGATAAAAGTTCTCTAAACTTGATGAAGATTTCCTCAGCTTCCTTTGGAAGATGAGAAGCATCGAGCTCATAAAATTCGACAATTTTCCGAGCAATAAACTCTACTGATAACTCCCTTTCTGTGAAATTCATAAAGATATCGCCAATTACTTTTCAATAAAACCGATGCTCACATTTTCTCTTTCGAGAACTTCAAAAAGTATGTTTCTTAATTTCTCTTTGTTCTTTTCATTCATTTTGACAAGGGGAAGGCGATATACCTCTTTAATTAATCCAAGCATAGCCATAGCTGCCTTTACAGGAATTGGATTTGTTTCAATGAAGTTTGCTTCCATAAGGGGAAGGAGTTTATAGTGAAGTTCTCTTGCTCTTTCAAGTTGCCCCTCGAGACAGGCGCTGACAAGCTGTTTCATTAGACTGGGGACTTCATTTGAAGCTACGGAGATAACACCATCTCCGCCGGCAAGTATTACTGGAAAAGCAAATGAATCATCACCTGAATAAACCTTAAATCCCTCCGGTCGATTTTTTATGATCTGCATAATTTGAATTAGGTTTCCCGATGATTCTTTAATCCCAACTACATTTGGTATTTCTTCCGCAATTTTTAAAGTCGTTTCTGCGGTCATATTAACCCCTGTTCTTCCGGGAACATTGTACATAATTATTGGTATATCAACGGCGCTTGCAACTTCAGCAAAGTGGGCATAAAGGCCTTGTTGAGTTGGCTTGTTATAATATGGTGTGATAGTCAAAATCGCATCTGCTTGAAGTTCTTTAGCATGTTTTGCAAGTTTTATCGTTTTCTTCGTTGAATTACTACCAGCCCCTGCTATAATTGTTATCCTGCCATTTGCCTGTTCAATTACAGTTTCAATAATTTTATATTGTTCTTCATCGGTTAAAGTCGCACTTTCTCCAGTTGTTCCAACTGGGACAATAGCATCAACTTTATTCTCAATTTGCCATTCCACGAGCCTTTTTAAATTTTCATAATCAACCTCACCAGATTCATTAAATGGTGTGACAAGGGCAGTGGCAAGTCCTCTGAAATTAAAATTTTTGTTCATATCTCCTCCCACACAAAATTTTTATTTAAATAAAATTTCCTCAAATTTGAAAAAACCTTTTTTTCCTAAGATAAACTCGGCTGCTTTAATTGCCCCAATTGCAAAACCAGTTCTACCCTTTGAACTATGCCTTATTTCGATGGTGTCGAAGATCGAATCAAAAACAACGCTATGGTTTCCAAAAAAGCTTCCAGAACGAACCGAGACAATTTGAATTACCTCAGGTGAAATTTTGCCATTCGGTTTCCCGATAAGTTTTTCCCTCTTCCGTTCGATTTCGTTAATTAAAATTTCGAAAAGCCTCAAGGCGGTTCCACTTGGAGCGTCGAGCTTTTGGGAGTGATGAATTTCTTCAATAAATACATCATATTCAGAAAATTTATTAACAAATTTTCCTGCAAGTTCAGTCAGTTTAAAAACAATATTCATTCCGATCGAAAAATTTGAGCCATAGATAAAACCGATCCCGCTTCTTTCTACAATTTCTTTAACTTCCGAGAGTTTGTCATACCACCCTGTTGTTCCAACGACAATATTTTTACCTAACTCCGCTACATACTTAATGTTTTTTAAAAACGCAGATGGAGTTGAGAAGTCAATGAACACATCTATGTTATTTACCAGGTTTGGATCATCAACATTTTCAAAGTTAAACTTTGAGTTTAATTTTAATAGCACATTGTGATTATACTCGTTGGCGATTCTCTCAACTTCTTTCCCCATTTTCCCGTATCCTATTAAACCTATGTTCATTGACGAGTTAATTTTTTATTTTGGAGCGTTGAGATCGCTGTTCTGTTTCAGAGAGTTTAAATTCTTCATGTAGAACTTTAACAGCTTTTTCAACATCACTTTCCTTTATGATGCACGATATTTTTATTTCTGATGTTGATATCATTTGAACTTTTATACCTGACCTCGCAAGCGCTGTAAACATCCTTGATGCGATCCCAGCGTGACTTACCATGCCAATTCCAATTACGGAAACTTTCCCTACATTTAAATCTCCCTCAACATTCCTGAGCCCATTCTTTTTAGCGAAGTCTTTCGAAATCTCAAAAGCTTTTTTAAAATCCGGCTTTGAAACTGTAAATCCAATATCTGTTAAACCCTCAACACTTGAAGTTTGAGTTATCATATCAATAACTATATTTGCATCGGCGATCGCTTTAAAAAGCTCAATTATAACCATTGGATCGTCGGGGATTCCAAGTAAAGTTATTTTCGCTTGATTTTTATCGCTCGCAATTCCTCGAACTACAACCTCTTCAATCATTTTTTGAGTTTCTTTTGTTATTAAAGTTCCTTCGCTATCTGTGAAGCTACTTTTAACATAAAGTGGGATATTATACTTCATGGCAAGCCCAACCGAGCGAGCTTGGAGAACCTTTGCTCCACTTACTGCAAGCTCAAGCATTTCTTCATAGCTTATTTCATCAAGCTTTTTGGCATCAGGCACTATATTGGGATCGGCTGTGTAAACCCCGTCCACATCTGTATAAATTTCGCAAATAATATCATTTCTGTAATCCATAAGGGAGGCAGCTATAGCAACTGCAGTTGTGTCACTGCCTCCACGACCAAGCGTTGTTATATTTCCCTCCTCATCTATACCTTGAAAACCAGCTATAACAGGTATAATACCTTGATCTAGTAAAGCGTTTAATTTGTATGCATCTATTTTTCTTATCCGTGCTTTTGTAAACGAACTATCCGTCACTATCTTTATTTGATGGTTTTGAAGGGAAACAGCTTTATAGCCAAGGCTAATGATAGCCATTGCAACGAGAGCAGTTGACACTTGTTCCCCAGTTGAAATAAGCACATCAAGCTCCCTTAAATCAGGATCTGGTGTTAATTTATAAGCAAGGTTAATTAATCGATCAGTCTCTCCTGCCATCGCTGAAACTACAGCTACAACATCATTTCCAGCCCTTTTTGTCTCAACTATTCTCTTCGCAACATTTTTTATTCTTTCTATATCTCCAACGGAAGTTCCACCATATTTTTGAACGATCAACATATAAAGCCAAAGCGAATTTTGTTAAAAAATTTAGTATAAATATATCAAGCCAAATTTGAAAAGTCAAGAGAGCTTGAGAATCTTTGAGATTTTTCTTACTTGAATAAGTTGTCTATTTTGATTAATTTTTTCAAAAACCGCAGACGGAAGTGATAATTCTTGGCATAGAAACATCTTGCGACGAAACATCCGCTGCTGTCCTTAAAGATGGGAAACTGCTTTCAAGCATTGTCTCTTCACAATATTTTCACTCAAAATATGGTGGTGTCGTCCCTGAGCTTGCATCAAGAGCACATCAAAAAGTCATTGTTAGGGTTGTCGACGAAGCGTTAAATTCAGCAGGAGTTAAAAAAGATGAACTTGATGGGATCGCTGTAACCTACGGACCTGGGCTCATCGGTTCTTTGCTTGTCGGCGTCAGCTTTGCAAAGGCGATGGCTTATGGTTTAAAAATTCCGATAGTTGGCGTCAACCACATTGAAGGTCACATATTTTCGACTTTTCTAATGGATGAGCATCCCGATTTCCCTTTTATATCGCTTGTCGTTTCAGGTGGGCATACGATGCTTATACTTGTTGATGATTTTTTAAAGATGAAACTTCTTGGACAAACTCGCGATGATGCAGCTGGTGAAGCCTTTGATAAAGTCGCAAAGCTTTTGGGTTTAGGCTACCCAGGTGGACCGTTTATTGATAAATTAGCTCGTGAAGGAGACCCCAACTTTGTGAAGTTTCCAAAACCAATTCCATCTGCAAAAGGGACGGAAAAAACAGATGAAAGCTACGAATTTAGCTTTAGCGGTTTAAAAACGGCGGTTCTTTATTACTTGAAAAAGATAAACTTTCAAAATCTTGATGAGGAAGAAAAAAATAAGATAGTCAAAAATGTGAGTGCGAGCTTTCAAAGAGCGGTTGTAGATGCGCTTGTTGAGCAAACTATAAAAGCAGCGAAGGATTTCAATGTTAAAAACATAGCCATCGCTGGTGGCGTGGCAGCAAATTCTGAGCTGAGAAAAACCATGAAAGAGAAAGCAGAAAGCGAAGGTTTAAAACTTTTTATCCCCGATCTCGCATATTGCACCGATAACGCAGCTATGATCGCTTTCGTCGGATATATCAAACTTAAAAATGGGATCAAAAGTGATTTTGAGTTAGCCCCAATTCCAAATCTAAAAATTTAAAACTGAGTTGAAATGAACAGAATTGAAAAGGTTTTAAACCAAAAGAAAAAACTATTCATCCCATATATCACGCCTGAATTTCCAGTTAAAGGAGTAACCTTGCCACTTCTTGAGGCATTGGTTGATGCTGGAAGCGATATGATTGAAATGGGGATTCCATTTAGCGACCCAATAGCTGATGGACCAACCATCCAGCATTCTTCTTATGTTGCGCTCAAAAACGGCGTAAATTTGAAGAAAATTTTCAGCCTTGTTGCGGAATTTAGGAAAAATTATTCGACGCCTTTGATCTTAATGGGGTACATTAATTCAATTTTAGCCTGGGGTTTGGAAAAATTTATCTGCGAAGCGGTTTCAAGTGGCGTTGATGGCTTAATAGTTGCAGACTTACCCGTTGAAGAGGCAGATGAGTTAATCAGAGTGTCTCAAGATTTCAAATTTAGCAATATTTTCTTAGTTGCCCCAACTTCAAGCGATGAAAGAATAAAGATGATATCTGAAAAGTCAACTCATTTCGTTTACTGTGTTTCAGTCACGGGCGTGACGGGCGAAAGGGAGGATTTCGGTGGTGAAGAATTTGAAAATTTTATGCGAAGAGTTAAAGCGAATTCAAAGAAACCATATGTAGTTGGGTTCGGAATATCAAAAAGGGAGCATGTGATGAGGGCTTGGCAATGGGCAGATGGAGTAGTTGTTGGCTCAGCGTTGATCAAACAACTTTTTGGCGTTGAAGATATCTCAAAGTGCGTGAAAATAGCTTATGAATTCATAAATGAACTGAAAAATGGGTTGGTTGAAGCGAAAGGATAAAAACGATATCGAAAAATGGAGAAGAAAAATTGATAAAATTGATGTAAAGATAGTTAAACTATTGAACAGAAGGGCAAGGTATGCAAACGAAATTGGAAAAATTAAAGAAGAGTTAAATTTACCTATATACTCCCCTGAAAGGGAGGCTCAAGTGATACAAAATGTTGTAAAACACAATTACGGACCTTTATCCGATATGGCTATCAAAAGATTGTATGAAAGGATAATTGATGAATCAAGACGACTTGAGAGAGAATCAGCTGAGCAAAGGCAAAAATTAAAAGACAAAATCACAACGCATATAAATTCGTCAGCACTATACAACGGAAAAAATCTCATCAAAAAGTTTGTTCTATTATTGTTTCTCTTGCTCATATATTTTTTTAATCGTCAATTCTTTATGCTTGAACTTCCACCCACTAGGTTTGTCCTTGTTGAAATCCCCAAAAATACGCCATTTAAACAGGTTGTCAACATTTTAAGTTCTGAAAATCTTTTGAGAAGCAAAACCCTTTTTTATTATGTTGGGAAAGTATTTGGTTTTGATAAAAAGGTGAAAGCTGGAAAATATATCTTCGTTGATAACTTGCCAATGGCTGTCGTGATTATAGAAATAACAAATCCAAACTATGTTCTATCCGTGAGCGTTACAATTCCAGAGGGAACGATGGCAAAGAAGATAGCAGGGATATTGAAGGCAAAAGTTGGAATTGACTCAACAAAATTCATGAAACTTGTGAACGACCCAGATTTTGCACGCAAGCTCGGAATAGAAGCGAATGGGCTTGAGGGTTATCTAATGCCGGATACATACATTTTCATTTGGGGAGATGACGAGGAAAATATAATAGAGAAAATGGTTTCGGAGTTTAAAGAATTTTACAACGATAGTTTGAAGAAAAGAGAAAAAGTTGTTGGGTTAAACACGCATCAAGTTGTTACGCTTGCTTCAATAGTTGAGGGTGAAGCGAGATTTGACGATGAAAAACCAAGAATTGCTGGAGTATATTTCAATCGCTTAAGACTTAAAATGCCACTTGAAGCTGATCCAACAATTCAATACATAATTCCAGATGGTCCAAGGAGATTGTTTTACAAAGATTTAAAAATTGAATCGCCATATAACACATATTTAAGGCAGGGTTTGCCCCCTGGACCAGTCAATAACCCTGGAAGAAGTTCAATTCTTGCTGTTCTATATCCAGAAAAGAACAAGTTTTTGTATTTTGTTTCCGATGGAAGTGGAAGACATATATTTTCCAGAACCTATGATGAGCACTTGAGAGCGGTGAGAAAGTATCGCAAAATTATCCTTTCACGGAAAGATCGAGAGAAAAATTAACAACTTAAAAATCATCAGTGCAATTAGCTCGAGAAATATTTAAGTTTTTGATTAAGCTTGACCTTCGCACTAAGAAGGAGGGGAAAATATCGTATGGGAGAATTATTCTGATTTTGACGACCAATTTTATCTGGTTTTTGATGTTAAGTTTTTCTATTGCGGTTTTTGAAGCGGGGAAACAAAATTTATTTTCTTTTCTTTTTGGATTTTCTTTTATAATCTTTTCACTTGAGTTACTTTTGATCTTTTTCACAATTCTTGTTGAATTTGATACAATCGTGTTAAATCCGATTGAGGTTGAACTTTTTTCAGCCCTACCTGTTGATTCAATTATGTACAGCCTTGCGAAGTATATGAATTTCCTGTTCTTTGTGTTTTTGTTGAGTTTTTCATTTAACTTTTCGCCAACCATCGTCCTTTTGCTCGCAAAGTTTTTTATACCAGAAGCCTATGGATTTTCGTTCGCAAAAATTTCAATCGCTTATTTCATTACTTCACTTTTATATGTCGTCTCGATTTCAAATCTTGTTCTTCTTGTTATGATTTTCCTTGGGAGAGGATTTAAAATTACCAAGCTTAAAAAATTCATCCTGCCATTCCAAATTTTGTCCGTTTTCGCAATATTTTTCGCATATCAAATAATAAATAGATACTTTACAACAGATGAGGGGAAGGGTGCGTTTAATTTATTTTCCGATAAAACGCCTTACTTCATATCTTTTCTCCCGCAGTATATATTTTCGAAAATTTTCGTTTTTATGTCTGGTGTGGGAAGAAATGTTCTAGGGTTTATTGATTGCATACTGATTGGCGCTATGCTTTTAATTTTTCTGATCAGCCCGATATTTGTGTTGAGGATTGAAAACATCCAGAACATACTTTCTGAGCTCCAGCCCGATAAAAATAAGCTTGAAAAGTACTTGGCACTTACAGTTTTGAAAAGGTTTAGGAATATCTTTTTCAAAAGTGGGTCAGCGCTTGCAGTTTATGAGCTTGTTTACATTCATCTTAGAAGGGATAAATCGATCAAAGTAAAAATTTTATCTGCGTTTGTAATTTCAATCGCCATAGCTGTCTACTTCTTATTTTTTGAAGATATCAAAAATCCAATCCTTGAGCCAATATCAAGGGCGAATGCTATGATGTTAATTTCGCTTTTCTTCAATGTCACAGCCGGGGTTACAACAATTCAAAATCACAGAGATTATGAAGCCAATTGGGTTTTCAATTACATCAACGCAAATGAAATTTACATCTCGGCTCGTTCGGGGTTGATGGTTTTGTGGCATCATATTTTATTTCCCGTCGTTATAATTTTTTTCTTCGTATATTTAATTAAGTTGGGTGAGTTGGTACCAATTCTTCTTCATTTTTTGGTGACTTTGATTTTGTTGAAGATATTTTTCAACTTTATCTTTCTCATTTTCGCAGGTTTGCCGTTAAGTCAGCCAGTTGAAAAGTTAAGTTCATCCGATAAAATTTTAGCTCAGATTTTTACAATTATCGCTGTCATGATAGCCCTTAGCTTTGAAAAGATGATTTATGGATTTCTTTTAAAATTTGAGAATTATGGTTATGTTTTATTCTTCTTGACTTTAACTTTTCTTTTAGTCGCCGAAAGGTACAGTGCTAAGTTACCGAGACAAAAAATGGAGAAAATTTTAAATGTCCAGTAAACGAAGAGTGATAATAGGCGTCACAGGCGCAAGTGGTGGAATTTACGCTGTAAGAACTATAAGAGCATTTTTGATCCACGGTTTTGAAATTCATCTCATCGTTTCCGATTATGGAAATTTCGTTTTGAAGGATGAATGTGGGATCGATTTAAAAAATACAGAGCCAATGGAAGTCTTCAGTGCAATGTTCGGTTCTGATGTTGGGAATGGAACCATTATAAAGTATAACTTCAGGGATTTGACGGCGAGGATATCAAGCGGATCATTTGAGACCGAGGGGATGGTCATAGTTCCGTGTTCAGTCAAGACGCTTTCGGGTGTTGCCAGCGGAATTTCTTCAAACTTGATAGAGCGCTCGGCAGATGTTTGTTTGAAGGAAAATCGCCTGCTTGTCCTTGTCTTCAGGGAGACGCCTTTAAACTTAATTCACATCCAGAATATGCTCACGCTTGCTCAAGCTGGCGCAAAGATCTTGCCAGCTTCTCCCGCTTTTTATCAAAAGCCTAAAACATTTGAAGATCTTGCTGACTTCATCGCCGGTAAAGTTTTGTCCCTATTTAAAGTTGAACATAACCTCTACAAAAAATGGGGTGAGGAAGAATGAGAATTTTATTTTTGTTAATTCTTTTTCAACAAATTTTTACATCAAACATGATCCCACAGGAAACTGAAAAAAGGTTCAGGGCGAGGGAGCTTGGAATTGTAGTTGGGATTTTACCGACCGGAAAATACAATGCCATCACCGATGTAAAGGGAGTTAAAGTTGGGCACAAGACGATAATAATGGGGGACAGCATAAGAACTGGGGTCACGGTTATAATCCCACATGAAGGTGACATCTTCAAAGATAAAGTCCCGTGCGCTTTTTACGCTGGGAATGCCTTTGGGAAATTTGCAGGTTCGACGCAAATCGAAGAGCTTGGGGAGCTTGAGACGCCAATTGCGCTGACAAATACGCTCGCAGTTCCAAAAGTTGCAGATGCTTTGATTCAATATACGCTTGAAAAATCTGGGGGTGAAATTCGCTCGGTTAATCCCGTCGTCGGCGAGACAAACGATGGCCATTTGAACAAAATTCAAGATAGGGTGATAACATATCAAGATGTCCTTGATGCGATTAACTCGGCTAGTTCCGGTGAGGTTGAAGAGGGATCAGTCGGGGCGGGAACTGGGACAATTGCATTTGGTGGGAAGGGCGGGATTGGAACTGCGTCAAGGGTTCTGCCGAAAAACCTTGGTGGATGGACGGTTGGGGTTTTGGTGCAGACAAATTTCGGCGGAATTTTAACTATAAACGGCGCTCCCGTTGGACTTGAGCTTGGAAAATATTATTTGAAAGATGAGCTTGAAAAGGCGGATGGTTCAATAATTATTGTGGTTGCCACCGATGCTCCACTTATGCCACACCAATTGAAACGACTTGCCAAAAGGGCAATGCTTGGGCTCGCACGAACGGGTTCACCTTCAACAAATGGAAGTGGTGACTATGTTATAGCCTTTTCAACAAATCCAAATTGTAGAGTTAAATCAACCGATGATTATCGACCGCAAACGATAGAAGTTTTACCAAATCCCGCCCTTTCCCCGCTATTTCAGGCAGTTGTCGAAGCTACGGAAGAAGCCATTTACAACTCATTGTTAAAAGCCAAAACAATGACAGGATACAAGGGCAGAAAAGTTGAGGCGATACCAATAGACAAAGTTATGGAAATTTTGAAGAAATACAATGTCCTTAATTATGATAAAAAATTTAAGTTAAGGTGAAATATGAACGGAAAAACAATAGCGATAATTGAAGATGATAAAGATATACTTGAACTGATAGCACTTCATGTTCAGAAGGCTGGATTTAAACCAAAAAAATTTACAGATGGCGAATCTTTCTTCAGGTATCTCTCAACCGATATGCCGGATGTTTTAATCCTTGACTTGATGTTGCCTGACATGGATGGCCTTGAAATTTGCAAAGTGTTAAGAAGTAATCCATCAACTGCAAAGCTTCCGATCATAATTTTGACGGCGAAAATTGAAGAAACGGACAAGATCGTTGGACTTGAGCTGGGGGCAGATGATTATATAACGAAGCCATTTTCACCCCGTGAACTGATAGCAAGAGTGAAGGCAGTTTTGAGAAGAACATCTGAGGAAGAAACAACAGAGGAAGAGATACTTAAAGTTGGGGATAAAATAGTGATCGATGTAAACAAAATGGAGGTGTATGTTGAAGGTAAGAAAGTTGATTTAACGCTGACTGAGTTCAAGATACTCAAACATCTTGCAAAAAAGCCGGGTTGGGTTTTCTCCAGGGAGCAACTTTTAGATGCTATATGGGGAGTTAAAAAATCGGTGATCGATCGGACTGTTGATGTGCACATAAAAAAGTTAAGAGATAAACTTGGAAAAGCGGGAAAGTTAATAAAAAGCGTTCGTGGAATGGGATATAAAATTGAAATTGAATAGACCCAAATGAAAAACCTTTTGATAACATTTTTAATATTTGGAACGCTCACGGTAGCTTTGCTAATTCTCAAGCCAACTGTAGGAGTGATACTTACGATTATATTCTTGCTGTGGTGCTTGAAGAATTTTGTTAAACCAATATATGAACTTGATAAAAAAATCAGAAAGTTTTTCACTCAAAAAAAATTATCAATCGATGAAATTGCTTTATACGAGCCAACCAAAGGTCTTGAAAAGTTGCTCGCTGAATATGAAAAACTTCAAAAGATGTTTGAAGAAAGTGAGAAAAAATTCAGGGATATCATCGAATTTTTACCAAATGCTATTTTAATCCTTGATGATAAAGGGAAAGTAAAATTTTACAACGATAGATTTGTTGAAACTTTTTCAAAAGTTGGGGTTTTAATTCAAACGGATGAATTTAAAGAAAGTGAAAAGTTTTATTGGGAAATCCTTCGGGATTTTGAGTTGATTGATTTTATAAAAAATGCCCTTGAGGTTGGTAAATCAAGGGAGCATGAAATATTTTCTCGGGAGATCAAGTTTGATGGGAAAGTTTTTCAGGCAAGTGCTTTCAAAAATAAAGAGGATGAAATTTTTGTCATCTTCAACGATATGAGCTCTGTTAAGGAGCTTGCGGAGATAAAAAAAGAGTTGGTTGAAAATATCTCACATGAGTTGAAAACTCCGCTTTCAAACATAAAGGGATACATTGAAACGATTGAAGAGGAACTTGAAAAATTTGGACGAAGGTCGAAACAGGCACGAGAGATTTTGATCTTTCTTGAGCCAGTGAAAAGAAATGTCGATAGATTAATCAGAATTATAAACGACCTTTTAATCCTTTCCGAAGTTGAATACGGAATCAAACTTGAGGAGGAAAGAATTGACTTTAAAAAGATGGTAAATGAAATTTTAAAAATGTACGAGAAAAATCTGAAAGACAAAAAATTATATTGTCAAGTTGATATATCAGATGAGATTCCAACATTCTGGGCTGACCCTTACAGAATTGAGCAGATGCTTTCAAATCTTATCGATAATGCGATAAAATATACTGAAAAAGGGGGCATAAAAATTAAAGTTGAACCATACAGCGAATTCTCTAAAAAAGAACCCGACGCAATAAAAATAACAATTGAGGACACAGGTATAGGCATTCCGAGAGAGCATCTGCCGAGGATATTTGAAAGATTCTATGTCGTGGATAAATCAAGGTCAAGGCAAAGTGGTGGCACGGGGCTTGGATTATCAATTGTGAAGCATATAGTTTTGATGTATAACGGGAAAATAAATGTTGAAAGCAAAGTGGGGGTTGGAACGAAGTTTGAAATTTTACTCCCTGTAAAGAAAGATAAAAATTTTAAACCTTTGCCTTAACAATTTTTTAACATTTCTTTAACCAAGTTTTAACTTTTGTTTGCTAATTTTGAATGAGACAATTAAAAACAAACGAATTCACTCAATGAAAACCCTAAAATCAATTCTTTTTATCCTCATCTTTTCCCTCCTTTTAACCCCATCACTTTTAATATCCCAGGATAAAGAATTACTTGGTGCTGGAGCAACTTTCCCATATGTTCTGTATTCGAAGATGTTTGACGCTTACTATAAAGAAACAGGTATCAAGGTAAACTATCAGTCAATTGGTTCAGGTGGCGGGATAAGGCAATTGAAGGAAAAGACGGTTGATTTCGGCGCATCTGATGCTTTTCTTTCTGACGAACAACTTAAGGAATATGATTCTCCAGTTCTTCACATACCGATTTGTCTTGGTGCTGTTGTTATAACATATAATTTGCCCGGAAATCCCGAGTTAAAGCTTACACCCGATGTTATAGCTGATATTTTTCTTGGAAAGATAAAGAAATGGAATGATCCAAAGATTGTAAGCTTAAACCCTGGGGTGAAGTTACCGGATAAAAATATAACTGTCGTTCACAGGTCAGATGGCAGTGGGACTACTTTTGTTTTCGTCGATTACTTGTCAAAGGTAAGCCAAGAGTGGGCGACGAAAGTGGGGCGTGGCACATCTGTAGCATGGCCTGTCGGACTTGGTGGAAAGGGAAATGAAGGTGTGACGGGATTAGTTAAACAGATACCTGGAAGCATAGGTTATGTCGAGTTAATTTACGCAAAACAGAATAAACTTCCAGTGGCTTTAGTAAAGAATAAGAGTGGTAAGTTTATAAAGCCTGATTTATCCAGTATTACACTCGCTGGCGCAGCAAATATTCCAGAAGACACGAGGGTTTCAATCACTGATACAGATGCTCCAGATGGATATCCGATAAGCAGTTATACTTGGATACTCGTCTATAAAGAGCAAAACTACAAAAACAGAAGTCTTGAAAGAGCAAAGCAACTTGTTAAACTACTTTGGTGGATGATACACGATGGACAAAAATATACTGAACCGCTAGATTACGCGAAACTACCCAATAATGCGGTGAAATTGGCTGAAAAGATAATTAAATCAATCACATACAATGGCAAACCAGTTTATAAAGAAGTTGGGATTAAGTAAAGATACTTTATTTAATCTGATCCTTACTATTTCCGCTGTTTTATTGATAATTCTTGGGGTTGGTTTCTTTTTAAGTTTGTTTAATGCGTCATTAGTGTCTTTAAAAAAATTTGGTTTATCTTTTTTCGCAAAAGCTGAGTGGGATCCCGTTCAAGAGGAATTTGGAGCATTGCCATTTATTTATGGGACACTTTTAACATCATTTATAGCGCTTGCCATTTCTCTTCCATTTTCAATAGCGATAAGCATTGTTCTTGGTGAATACTTTCAAAAGGGATTTTTCGCTGAAGTTTTAAGATATTTGACGGAGTTGATCGCTGGCGTTCCATCGGTTGTGCTTGGCTTTTGGGGTTTATTTTTTCTTGTTCCAATTGTTCGCGAGGTGGAGATGAAATTTGAAATCCCACCTTATGGAGTTGGCATCTTAACTGCATCGTTAATTCTTGCATTTATGATATTGCCTTATTCTGGTTCAATTGGTAAAGATGCGATGAGGCTTGTCCCAAATGAACTTAAAGAAGCTGCTTATGCCCTCGGGGCAACACGATGGGAGATGATAAAAAAGGTTATGCTTCCTTACGCAAGGTCTGGGATCACAGCTGGGATAATTTTATCGTTGGGTCGTGCGCTCGGTGAGACAATGGCAGTTACAATGGTCATAGGGAATTATCATGGCATCCCCGAAAACATATTTAGCCCCGGAAACACGATAGCAAGCGTGATAGCGAATGAGTTCACAGAAGCCACAGGTGAGGTTTATCTCTCAAGCCTTATGTATCTTGGATTGACTCTGTTTATAATCACAACAGTTGTAAACTTGATCGGGAGATTTATTCTAAAGAAATTGCAACATTAAAAATGAAAAGGTATTTGTTCAGGATAATCAAAAGCAAGATCATTTCAGTCATTTTGACATTGATAGTTATACTTTCAACCATACCATTTTTGCTTGTTCTTTACTTTATCATAAAAAACGGCATTTCGGTCATCAATTGGGAATTTTTGACTTCGCTTCCAAAACCAGTTGGTGAGCCCGGCGGTGGAATTTTAAATGCCATCGTTGGGACAGCGATGCTGGTTATTATGGCTTTAATTTTATCTGTTCCATTCGGCATTTTAGTTGGTGTGTATCTTGCCGAGCGTTCGGAGGGTAGGATTGCTTTCTTCTCACGGCTTGTATCTGAAATTTTGCAGGGTGTTCCATCAATTGTAATTGGAATAATTGCATATTTATGGGTTGTTAAACCGATGGGACATTTTTCAGCTCTTTCAGGTGGTGTAGCACTTGGAATAATGATGTTGCCTTTGGTCATAAAATCAACCGAGGAAATTTTAAAATTAATCCCACGTGAGATAAAAGAAGCGTCGCTTGCACTTGGTGTCCCTTATTACAGGACAATTTTGAAAGTGATAATTCCAGCTGGATTAAGCGGTATACTGACTGGAATACTTACAGGGGTTGCGAGGATAGCCGGTGAAACAGCGCCATTACTTTTCACTGCTTTTGGAAATCCATTTTTAAACTTTGACATCCTAAAGCCAATCAGTGCGATGCCCCTTTTGATTTTCACTTATGCTGTGAGCCCTTACGAGGAATGGTGGGCAAAAGCATGGGGTGCATCTTGCATATTGGTTCTTTTTGTTTTATCTTTAAATATAATCACAAGATTGCTGAGCCGAAGGTGAAGCACTTACCCAAAATAATTTAAAATTAAAAAATGAGCGATATAGTTTTAAAAACTGAAAATTTAACCGCTTCTTATGATGAGCACATCGTTGTGAAAAATGTAAACCTTTCAATTATCAGGAATAAGATAACAGCAATTATGGGTCCGTCCGGTTGCGGTAAAACTACGCTCATACGCTGTTTCAATAGAATGCATGAATTATCCCCGAAGGCAAAAGTCGAAGGTAAAGTTTTATTGATTGAGAACTCGAACGAGATAATCGATGTTTATTCAGTTGATCCGATGTTGGTGAGAAGGAAAATCGGAATGGTTTTTCAGAAGCCAAATCCCTTTCCAACTATGAGCATATATGAAAATGTTATAGCTGGATACATATTAAATGGGATAAAGCTTAAAAAAAGCGAGGCGGATGAAATAGTTGAAGAAAGTTTGAAAAAAGTTTCGCTTTGGGATGAGGTGAAAGATCGTCTCCGCAAAAAAGGAACATTTTTATCGGGTGGACAGCAGCAGAGATTGTGCATTGCAAGAGCTTTGGCGATGAAGCCGGATATCATACTTTTAGATGAGCCAACATCGGCGCTTGATCCTGTTGCAACTGCAAAAATTGAAGAGTTAATTGAACAATTAAAAGATACAGTGACGATAGTAATCGTAACCCATAATGTCGGTCAAGCTGGACGAATTTCTGATTATGTCGCTTTTATGTATCTTGGTGAATTAGTTGAATATGGCCCAACCGATGTCATCTTTACAAGGCCCTCCCATGAAAAGACGGAGGAGTTTCTAACCGGTAAAATTGGATAAAATAACGTGGGGTGAAAATTTATGTTTTATGAAAAGTTAAATAAACTCAAAGAAAAAATCATTGAGCAAGGGAATCTCGTCGAAAGCATGATTGAGAAAAGCATCCGTGGGCTTATAAACAAAGATAAAGCACTTCTCCTTGAAGTGATACAAATTGATGAGCCGAGAACAAATGAAGCTGAAATTGAGATAGATGAAATGTGTATCAATTTAATTGCAAGATTTCAGCCTACGGCGCAGGATTTGAGAACGATAATAATGATTTTAAAGATGAACAATGACCTTGAAAGAATTGCGGACATGGCTGAGAATATATCCGAAAGCGCTTTGTTTTTGATCGAAAGGCCTATGGTGAAACCATTGATCGATTTACCTAAGATGGCAGAGGAAACAATGCGAATGCTAAAGGACAGCATTGATTCCTTTATTAAAAATGATCCAAAGCTTGCCAAAAGCGTATGTGAAAGGGATGATGTAGTTGATGCCTATCGTGATCAGATTTTGCGTGAACTTGTAACTTATATGATTTCAGACCCCACGACAATTGAAAGAGCACTCCACTTGGAAAGGATATCAAGAAATCTTGAGAGAATCGCAGATCTTGCCACAAACATTGGAGAGGATGTCATCTATATCGTTGAGGGCAAGGTGATAAAGCATGGAAGATATAAAGAAGGGGAGGGGGCATAAACCCCCTCGCTTTTCTTTACCTCGTTTCCTTTAACTGTTCAATTGTCGTCCCATCATAAAGCGCAATCCCATGAATCAAAGCGTAAATATAGTTTGCCAGATGCCATCTCTCTTCGTCAGTTAAAACATCTTTAAACGAAGGCATCGGTGAACCATTTAGTCCAGTTGTAAACACAAGGTAAATTTCCTCAACTGTTTGAGCTCTTTTAACCTCGTTTGGATTTGTTAAGTCCGGTATCAATATTTTATTTCCCCAATCATCTTGGAATCCTCGCTTCGCAGCGGGACCATCTCCTTTTCCACTTACACCATGACATTCCCAACATTTCGTCCTGAGATAAATTTCTCTCCCTTTAGCTATACTCTCTGGCGAAAGAGGTATTTGATTTGCTGGCTCAATTACCTTCAAGGGATATTCATTTGGGTTTGAGAATCTTTCTGAGAATGTTTTGATGTATTCCATCACTGCATATCTATCTTCGGGGGAAAGCGCAGTAAATGAAGGCATTGCTGTATTATGGAAACCAAGCGAAATCGATTCATACAAATCTGCATCGGTTGGCAAGTTCCCACTTTCAGTGGATCTGAACTTAAACACACCAGTTGTAAAGTTTCTCGGTTTGACAAAAATAGTTGAACTAACAACGCCATCTCCCTTTCCATCTTTCCCATGGCAAGGAGCACAGACATGGTTAAAAACCTTTTTACCTCGCTCTATAACTTCTTTCGAGGGTTTGCTTGGTTGGTCATTTCCTGTAAAACCGTAAATGAAAAGCCCAAGCGAAAGCAAAGTTAAAATTGCTTTTGACTTCATTTTTAGCCTCCTAAATTTTTTATTTAGAATTTTTGTTACTTTTATCACGCTAAATTTTTAAAACAAGAAATGCGTCATAAACATAAACATGTTCATCATCATATCACCAGTTTTTGAATTCGTAAATTCACCTGTAACAAACACATTCGGCGCCAAGTGATACCTTAATCCGATCGTGAATTGATTTGTTTTTTCTTGGTCAACCTTTATAAAATCATATCTCGTAAACCCGACGAGTTTTTCGGGCAAGATAAAAACATTTGCCCCGATAAATCCACCGCTCATTTTCTTCTCTTCATTAGCAATTTTATCAGTTGCTGTTAAATATTGGAAATTAATATTTACTTTCTTCGTCCACGGGTCGTAAAGTTCA